>JBCCDF010000026.1:0-17525 GCA_039030935.1 Pseudomonadota bacterium
CTCGCTTACACCGAGAGGGTCAGCGGTTCGAGCCCGTTACCACCCACCACTTTATCAGGTCTATATAAGCGCAACCTTGCTTTGCCTCATGACCTTATTCGACATTGGTCAACATATCTTCAGTTTGCATTTTGCTTTTCACGACAATCTCGATAGTCGATCCAAATGCTGACGGTTCATCTCGTGTGAGTGAAACTTTTATTTCATCGGCGATACCATCCGCCTTTTCTAAAGCCTCCTTTGCTACACGAAGGGTTAGGTCTCCAACGGGCAGCCCTTCTATGTAGACGTATCCGTCATACTCACTCAGCCCACTACCAACGACACGGCCTTTGGCGTTAACGGCTTCAACCACAACACCAGCAACGGGCATCCGCGTCTTATCATTGATAAGCATTACAGTCGTCTCAACATCGCCAGATAAGGTGAGCGGAACGTCCGCGCTTATAACCTGTCCAGGACGAACAGTGAGTCCAAGACCAGCTTCAATGGGTTGTAGAAATGGGTCGTCCAGTGAGCCAAGCGAGAGCTCAACATTAACCGGCCTGTGAGATGTAATGCCATTCATAACAACACTGCCGTTTTGATCGGTTCGCTCTGCGCGTATTGACTGCTCTACGATAAAGCTCGCGTCAGAAATGGGGCGATCATTTTGACTGAAAACGCCGTCATCATCCAGATCGTCATAAACGTTCAGTTGAACTGCGCCTGAGCGCGTAAGTCCAGATTCTGCAGTGCGGTAGCGTCGACGTGTTCTATCGAAATATAGAGCTGTGGATAGACGAAGCCCTGCCGTCCAGCTGCCGGACCCGTCAATCCTACCATTCGCTGATACTGTCACTGACCCGATCTGGCCGCCATATGTGCCGTTAAAGACTGCAGCCCCCGTTTGCATATCATAGGTGGCATTCAATTGGGCAAAGTTTCGGCGCTGCATTTGACGCTGTAGCGTTAGATCAACGGACCGGATCCTCGCTTCAGGCAGCATCTCATAAGTCGCACCAACCCGAACGCGCATGCCAGCTTGACGGCGTGATGCGACAAACTCTCCGGAAAAATCTGTCTTGTTGTCATCACTCGTGAGCGTCTGATGTGTCAGCTCCGCGCTGTTGTTCCAGCGCCAACCTTTCCCATTCCCGTTCACACGCCCACTCAACGAAAGCGGATCTTCCTCATTCGCGGTGCGTTGCCATCGGGCGCTGGTGCGGAGGGGGAGGCCCCATCGAGTAATGGGAAGCGAGCTGCTATAGTCGGCTCTTAGGCTGTGGCGGGTGTCATCGGACGGCATGCCTTCTGGGCGATAGGTATAGCGGATGTTCAAATTGGAGTTGTCTTCAAAAACATGAGCGACACCACTCTCTACTGCGGGATGATCCGCGCCCGCGACGCCGAGGCGAAGCACACCATCTGTATTGCCTCTCGCCACGAAGAGGCTGGCTGCGCCGCTTGCACCATCCGCTTCCGAAGCCGCGAGGTCTAGCTGAACCGATGCTTGACGAGATAAACCGTAAGAGACTGCGAGAGCAGCGCTTGCACCTTGTGGTTCATCGATTGTATCTCCTGCAAGCCCGACGCCTTCTTCAAGCAGGGCAAGATCGTAGCGCACTTCATTTTCCGGGATCATGTCCCGTCCAGCAAAAAGCAGAACCTCCCTCTGCTCTGTCTCACCGTAGGGACCGAAGAGTTTGACAATGTATCGGTTGCGACCGGGGAGAATCTCGACGTCTGGGAAGACATAGTCTCCTTGTGGATCAGGTTCTGTCGTGAAAGCTATGAGTTGCCCGTCACGGTGAAGTTCGGCCTCCCATCCGTGGCGCAGTGGACCGCGAATTTCAGTGACATCGAACACATCAGCGGCATATGCCGCCGCATTGGTTATTCTGAGACCGCGGCCGCCATCGCTCCTGCGGATCAGGGGCTGATATAGACCCGAAACATCGCCTAATCGAAACTGGCGCGGTGCAAGACTTTTCTCAGGTGTTTTAAAAACCCGATCAAAGCTTGCACGAAAGACGCGATCGCCACTGTCTGTTTTTGCGCTACGAATATGAGCAGTTGTCAAAAGCAGATCTCCGGCAACTTCAACGTTTCCGTCCAGTTTCATGTCGCCGCTGCTTGAGGCGTTTAGATTGACAGTGAAGTCCGCGGTTGGAAAGCGCACCCACGCATAGGGGGTTTCAATGTGACGATAATTCGGACCGTCGCTGCGTTCACGAGATTTAAGTTTTTCACGCTCGGCTTCTCGCTCAAGCCTTAGAATAAAGGGGAGCGTTTCGAACGGCTCCATATTTACAGTGAGCGTGAACGGATTGTAGCTGAATTCAGCCGGGAAAATCTTCGACCAAACTTGCGATAGGGCACACCATCCATCCGGCGTTTCGAATACTTCATCCGTAATGCTGATCGGAGCCAAGTCGCGATCTTGATACGTCTGATCTGTGAAGGAGAGTGTAAAGCTATCCTCTGGGCGCATATACCAGCCTGTAGCACCATCAGGGGTTAAAGTGATCGGCGCATTGAGCGTTTCGATCATATCTTTTGCCACAATGGAGAGACCTTCCTCACGCTCATACGCCGTCAATTGAGCTTTGAGCTTGAGGCCCCCGACACGCATTCCAACAAAACGAACATCATCGGCCCCCGCCATATCGCCTGCGCTCGCGTCCAAACCCTCTTCCTCACCGAAAAGGATCGCGAACGGATCCGTTTCTGCGCAGGTTTCGGGCAGCACACCTAAAGCAGCTGTGGCCAGCGCCAGCAAAGATAAGCGAATAGACATCGACCCAAAGCCGGACCCGTGCGTTTTACGAGTCGGATGGATCGATAAACGCGGTCACTTCTGCGATCGTGCGGGGATTGTTAGGGTCTGATGAGATGTAGGCTATGCGAACGTCTTGTCCCTTTAAGCGCTCAGCGATTTCACTGGGCATGGGGAGCATCACATCTCGTTCTGTGTTCGGGGTATAGATCGCTATTCCGCGGGCGAAATAGACAGGCTCTTTTTGACCCGGAACGAACACTTGAACATCACCATAGGTTGAGGCGGAGCCGGTGCGCTGAAATCGCACGGCAAGGATTGTTTCGCCTTCTTCATCGCTAGGTGCGGTTGCAGCGCTTTCGATCACGACTTCGGCGTCAAGATCACCCACGCGAACAATGACCGGGATCGTGATTGAGCGGATCGCGATAAGCTCGATCGATATATTGTCACCACCTTCACTTGTCGCTTCACTAAGGGTTCGACCGGCACTCGTTGGTGCGCCCATAATCCGGAGATGCGAGCGGTATTCACCGGGCTCCAAACCAGATGTGTTTGCCGAAATTCTTATGCTTTGGCGTCCTTCGGGTTCTAGGACCGCGCGACGCGGCGCAAAACGAACAAAGTCGCTCGCAAAGTATTCGCCTTCACGCGCTTCCTCGATGGCCTCCATCGATCCGTTGAGGAGCATGCGTCTATTTTCTAATCCGATCCTATAGGCACCTTGCTCGGCACCTTTGTTGACCAGGACCAATTCAGCTGAGCGCTCGCCTTTCTCCAAGACGATGCGGGTCGGTGCGATCATGAGTTCCGCGCTTGCTGCGGGTCCGGTAAGAGCAATTGTCGTGGCCATTAGGCCGAGCTTGAGCGTGCGGAACATCTGCCTATTCCTTGTCGTGAGTTAGATTGTTGTGTGAGGTTGAGCGCTATTGGTACTCGACCGTGAGGGTATAGGTGCCGGTGTACATACCGGGAGTCTGGTTCGGATTGACATGTAGAACGGCGCCGACATTGAAACGGGCTAGCCCTGAGTTTCGCAGCCTTTGCCAACCACGCCATTCCGTCTCATTGGCGCTGCCTGCGCCAGAAAACGAGTCAACGAGCATCGTGTTTCCATTGCCGTCTGATATCGTGATCGAACCGGGATCAGAGATCGTGTAGTATCTGAGGGATTCACCCGTAACGGTGTAGCGGGCGCGATTACCGGGTTTGAGGCAGGTAAGAGCGCTTCCACAAACGCTGTTATTGTCCTGGCCGCGATAGACATGAACCGTGTCTGTCTGGGTTAAGCTTGGAGCGATGACACCGAAGTCGAGATCTTGTCGTTCGGTAATATTCAAACCGTTGATGATAATGGCCCCAACAATACCCTCAAAGTCAGGGTCGGCGGAACCACCAGCAATATTCGGGTCGTCGTTAGCGAGTGCGAACGTAAATGAGCCCAGCGCGAGCGCGAAACCTGCAAGTAATAAGTGTGATTTCATAGTCTTCATGACGTTCACCTTGATTAAAATTAGTGACTGCGCACGGGACCTGTCCGATGGGGGAGGGGAACAGGAAATACGGACAAGAGCCCGTGCACAGAGATTAGGCCTTACTGATACTCAACAGTAACAGTGAACGTGCCTGTGTACTCGCCAGCTGCCTGGTTTGCGCCAACATCAAGCGTGCCGCCGACAGTAAAGTTGTCAGCAACGGAGGTCAGAGTTCCGCTGGCTTTAGACCCAGTGAAATTATCAACGTCCATGTTCTCTGATCCGTTAGAGATCTGGACTGAACTTGGAAGTGAAATTGTATAGACACGATCAGTTTCCCCAGTGACGTTGAACGCCGCTGCAGTGTGATCAGTTGTCAAGCAAGTCAGCTCGGCGCCACATGTCTTTGCACCCGTTGCAGAGACAATAACGCTGTCTGCATTTGTGATGCTAGGAACGACTGTGCCGAAGTACAGAGCTGTTGCGTTAGCGACTTGAAGTGGAGCAACGATACGTGCACCAGCGTTAGAATCGACGTCTGCAGCATAAGCGGCACCACCGATGAGAGCGGCAGCTGCCGCAAATGGTATAAGTTTCTTCATTGGACTTTCTCCGTTATGATTGTGCGAAGAGATTCACAGTCAGTTTTTACCGACAAAAACAACTTTAAGTAGAAAATCTGGAAATTACGTTCGCTCTACCGGGAACATTTTTTTGAAATTTCATCTACACTACGGTTCGGTTCGCAAGTCGCAGCTCAATGAGGCCTGAATTGAATCGTTTGCAGCTTTTAGTCTTCGTGACAAACGTAGCTAAATATACCGATTTGTAAGGCTTGCAGTCCAAATACGTGTCTTAAATTGGAAGTATATTCCACTTTTATGGATTAAAAAGAAAAATTTATCTCTTTATGATTTCGCGTGGTGTGCGAGATAGCGCGTAACTATTGAAGCGATGATCATGTCCGTCAGGCAGCTTGTGAAAGTTGAATTTTATGATGCAGAAAGTTGAACCGTTCGAACTTTATGTTCCGGAACCGGAGTGTCGCCCCGGTGATGTGCCCGATTTTAGCACTTTCGAAATCCCCAAAGCGGGCGAAACAAAGAGACCGCCTACAGATGCATCTGCCGAGGACATTCAAGCCTTGGCCTATGATATTATTCGCGTTCTGGACGATGATGGAAACGCCGTTGGGGACTGGGCTCCGGATATAACCAATGAGGTCGCGCTTAAAGGTCTGCGCGATATGATGACGGTGCGCAGTTTTGATGCACGTATGCTGACGGCACAACGTCAAGGTAAAACAAGTTTCTACATCCAAGCGCTTGGAGAAGAAGCGATTGCGTGTGCCTTTCAAGCGGCTTTGCGCGACGGTGACATGAATTTCCCGACCTATCGCCAGCAAGGACTGCTTGTAAGTGCGGGCTATCCGATCGAAGATATGATGAACCAAATCTATTCGAATTCGGCAGATCCGCTTCAAGGGCGACAATTACCAATCATGTATTCGTCTAAGGAGTATGGGTTTTTCTCGATATCGGGGAATCTGGGGACGCAGTATGTTCAGGCGGTCGGCTGGGCGATGGCCTCAGCGATTGAGGGCGACACTAAGATTGCGGCCGGATGGATTGGCGATGGCGCGACGGCTGAGTCAGACTTTTACTCCGCGCTCGTGTTTGCGTCGACGTTTCGCGCGCCCGTTATCCTGAACATTGTCAATAATCAGTGGGCGATCTCGACCTTTCAGGGGATCGCGCGTGGTCGCTCGGCAACATTTGCGGCCCGTGGGCTCGGGTTTGGCATTCCGTCGCTGCGGGTGGACGGGAATGACTATCTTGCGGTCTACGCCGTTGCGAAGTGGGCGGTGGAGCGTGCTGAACTAGGGCTAGGACCAACGCTGATTGAGTACGTGACGTATCGTGCTGGGCCGCACTCCACGTCTGATGATCCGTCCAGTTATCGCCCTAAAGAAGAGTCAGCGGCTTGGCCTCTTGGCGATCCGATTGAACGGATGAAGGCTCATCTGATTATCAAAGGCGCTTGGTCGGATGAGCGACATGAGCAGGCAAAAGCTGAAATCGACAGCACGATCCTGGCGACGCAGAAGAAGGCTGAGGCGAACGGGACGCTTCACGATGGCCCGCATCCGAGTCCGAAAGACATGTTTGAGGATGTGTATGAGGAATTGCCCAGTCATCTCGTTCGTCAACGCAGGGAGGCTGGTGTCTAATGGCGCGTATGAGCATGATTGAGGCGATCCGTGACGCTCACGATATCGCAATGGGCCAGGACGATAAGGTTGTCGTGTTCGGCGAAGACGTTGGCTATTTCGGGGGCGTGTTCCGGTGCACCAAGGGTCTTCAAGAGAAGTATGGGCGCAACCGCTGTTTTGATGCGCCGATCAATGAGAGCGGTATTGTTGGTACCGCGATCGGCATGGCGGCTTATGGTCTTCGCCCGTGCGTGGAAATCCAGTTCGCCGACTATGTTTATCCGGCTTACGATCAGATCGTTTCTGAGGCTGCACGGATTCGGTATCGTTCAGACGGAGATTTCACGTGTCCGATGGTGGTTCGTATGCCCACGGGCGGTGGCATCTATGGCGGTCAAACACACTCCCAAAGCCCAGAGGCGCTGTTCGCGCACGTCGCTGGTTTGAAGACGGTCATTCCATCAAATCCTTATGATGCAAAAGGCTTACTGATCGCGTCCATTGAAGATGAGGATCCGGTCATCTTTTTGGAACCAAAGCGGCTCTATAATGGTCCATTCGATGGCTACCATGATCGCCCGGTCACGCCCTGGTCGAAACACGAGCTCGGCGAAGTTCCTGAGGGCCACTATGATGTGCCTCTCGGAAAAGCTGCAATCCGACGTGAGGGCAGTGACGTTACCATCGTCGCTTACGGTACGATGGTTCATGTTGCCTTAGCGGCGGCTGAGGATGCGGGTGTAGACGCCGAAGTCATCGATCTACGAACGATTGTGCCGGTGGATCTCGATACTGTTGCGGCGTCTGTAAAGAAAACCGGGCGCTGTGTTGTTGTTCACGAAGCCACGCGGACCTGCGGGTTTGGCGCCGAACTTGTCACTTTGATTGCGAACCACTGCTTCTATCATCTCGAAGCCCCACCGACGCGGGTAACCGGGTACGATACGCCTTACCCACATGCACAGGAATGGGATTATTTCCCAGGGCCGAAGCGTGTCAGTGATGCGCTCAAGCGCGTTATGGAGCCAGCATAATGGGCGAGCACATCATCAAAATGCCTGACATTGGCGAGGGTGTGGCCGAGGCGGAACTCGTCGAGTGGACGATTGAAATTGGCGCTCAGGTTCGTGAGGACGACGTGCTCGCATCTGTCATGACAGACAAAGCCACGGTTGAAATCCCGGCGCCGAAGGACGGTAAGATCATCTGGTTGGGCGCTGAAATCGGTGACACGGTTGCTGTTGGCTCTCCGATCATCCGAATGGAAGTGGATGGTGAGGGCAATATTCAGCCCGGCGAGACAGTTGAGGTCGTGAAGACCGAAAAGCCTGCACGGGAACCTGAGGCGAAGCCTGAAGCCGCGCCGAAGACGGAAGCCAAATCCGCGCCGCCTGCGCCCACGGTAAAAACCACTTCACCGCCCCCTGCGCCGCGTCGTGCTACGGGCGAAAAGCCTCTTGCCGCGCCCTCAGTGCGTCGACGCGCAATGGATGCAGGCGTTGATCTGCGCCGTGTGGCTGGGTCGGGTCCAGTCGGACGTATTCTGCACGAGGATTTAGACCTCTATCTCAGTAACGCGGACGCAGAGGTCGCTCCAGCCGCTTCAGGTACGTTGAAAGCCGACACTTCAACCAAAGAGATTAAGGTTGTCGGTCTGCGCCGTAAAATTGCGGAGCAGATGTCGCGCGCGAAATCGCGTATCCCGCACATCACCTATGTTGATGAGATTGATGTCACGGCTGTGGAAGAACTCCGCGAACGCCTCAACAAAGAGCGCAAAGAGGGACAGGCCAAGCTGACGCTTCTACCGTTTCTGATGCGTGCGATGGCGAAGGCGATCAAAGATCAACCACAAATGAATGCGCGCTTTGATGATGATGCCGGTGTGATTCATCAGTCCGGTGGTATGCATATGGGGGTTGCCGCGCAGACGGATAATGGTCTGGTCGTGCCCGTTGTGCGCCATGTTGAGGCGAGATCTCTACGTGAGTGCGCAGCCGAGGTTGCGCGCCTTGCCGAGGCCGCCCGAACAGGCACAGCGACGCGTGATGAGTTATCTGGCTCAACCATCACGATCACATCGCTCGGAAAGCTTGGCGGTATCGTGACCACCCCTGTGATTAATCATCCGGAAGTTGCCATAGTTGGCGTCAACAAAATGCGCACGCTCCCGGTCTGGCAGGATGGCGAGTTTGTCCCGCGCAAGATGATGAACCTGTCGTCCAGCTTTGACCACCGCGTCATTGACGGCTGGGACGCTGCTGTTTTCGTGCAGCGGATTAAGGGTCTGCTTGAGAGCCCTGCGACCATATTTATTGAGGATTAGAGCGAATGTCTCATCTCAAATGTAAGTTTCTCGTCATTGGTGCGGGGCCTGGTGGATACGTTGCCGCGATCAGGGCAGGGCAGCTCGGCCTTGATACGATCATCGTCGACGCCGAAGCGCTGGGTGGAACCTGTCTCAATGTCGGCTGTATTCCATCAAAAGCGCTGATCCATGCCGCTGATGAATTCGAGAAGGCGACGCACTTTTCTGGACAGAACGCACTCGGGATTTCTGTCAGTCAGCCGACGCTCGACTTGAAGCAGACGATCAGCTGGAAGGACGGCATTGTTAAACAACTTACGGGGGGTGTTGGTGGCCTTTTGAGAAAAGCTAAGGTGAAAGTCGTTGAAGGGTGGGCCGAGTTTCTGGATGGCAAGACCGTCAAGGTCACTAGCAAAGACGGTGAAACAAAAATTACCGCAGAAACAATCTGTATCGCGACAGGCTCTACCGCGGTCGAATTACCGAACCTGCCATTCGGTGATGACGTCCTGTCCTCTACAGAGGCGCTTTCGTTACCAACTGTGCCTGAGACCATGGCGGTGATTGGAGCGGGCTATATCGGTTTAGAGCTCGGCATGGCGTATGCGAAACTCGGTGCAAAAGTCACAATTGTGGAGCGCGAAGATCGCATTCTGCCGCTCTATGACAGCGAGCTGACTAAACCCGTCTCAGCCCGGATGAAGGAGCTTGGTATTGAGCTCAGACTGAAAACCAGCGCGAAAGCCCATAATAACGGTCTACTGTCAGTCATTTCAGAGAGTGGCTCAGAAGATACATTTGCTGCTGAGACGGTCTTGGTGACGGTTGGTCGCAAACCTGTCACTGAGGGATGGGGCCGGGAAAACCTTGTCCTCGACATGGACGGGCCGTTTATCAAAATCGATAGCCGCTGTCGCACTGCGATGAATGGAATTTATGCCATTGGGGATCTCACTGGCGAACCCATGCTCGCACATCGCGCGATGGCCCAAGGCGAAATGGTTGCTGAAATCGTTGCGGGTCATAAACGCGACTGGGATAAGCAGGTCATCCCCGCGATCTGTTTCACCGACCCTGAAATCGTCAGTGCGGGCCTCTCAGCCGAAGAGGCGAAAGCCAAAGGTCTAGATATCATCACTGCAAGTTTCCCTCTGGCGGCGAATGGTCGTTCTCTTGCTATCGAACGGACTGACGGTTTCGTTCGTATTGTTGCGCGTAAAGACAATCATCTTGTTTTGGGTCTGCAAGCTGTGGGTAAGGGCTGTGCAGAGCTCTCATCAGGCTTTGGCCTAGCCATAGAAATGGGCACACGGCTGGAAGATATTGGCGGCACAATCCACGCGCACCCAACACAAGGCGAGGCTGTTCAGGAAGCCGCGCTGCGCGCCCTCGGTCACGCGCTGCATATTTAGAAGATAGCGCTAGACACATTGCCGAAAGAACGCGAACGAAAAGCGTTCATGTTACAGTCAGCCCTTATTCATCATAGTCAGAGGCGCTGATAGTTTAGTGCTGTGGGGTGACATCTCGCACCTTATGGGTAAACGTCTTGATGGGACAAAGAGGTGGCTATGCGTTTCTCGGTTTTTTGGCTCGCTTTATTTGGAGTGCTCTTCGCAAGCGCTGGCTGTGCATCGACGGCGGTGGGCACGAATACCTCATCGATAAAGATGAACATGCCAATCCAACCGTCGGTAACGCCAGAGCCACCGCCCGGAGCAACCCTGATCATTGTCCGCTATCCGGCCGCCGTTGATCCAGATGCTCAAGCGCCATGGCAGGACGCTTATCTTGCCTCCAGTGGCCGAAGTGACGACGCAAGTAATCCAGATGCGCGCGCTTATATCGACGTTCAAACCCTCAAGTCCAGCTACTTTGCGCTATCGGTTTATAAGGAGCTGTCGCGGCGGTTGCCCGATCATTCAGTTTTGCTTTCGCCGCATCTGATCAAGCTCGACCCTAAGGGGCAGTTGACGTCTGAGCCGATGACAGCGGCTGAGACCCTGCCAAGTGTTCTAAAGGTTGATTTCGCGACGTTTGCCGATCCTGATCCTGAGCAGATTATGAAGGCAAAGAAAACCACTTTCGGCGATCTTGTCACGCCTTATGTCGTTGTTCGAGCAGACCCGCGGGCGGCGCCGTCGACGAAAGGGGTTTTGCTGACGAGTGCCCCTCTGTCCGGGGCGGCTTTGCAAACGGGCACAGATCGCATGGAAGCCAGTATGACCGCGTTTCTCAATGGCCGATTTGAGAGCGATGTGCCGCCGCTTGCTTTGGTCAATTATGTCGCCGGCGATGTTCGTCGCGGGCTTGCTTCGGAGATGCTGAATAGTGGCGATTTCGATAATGCAGCGCATCTTTATCCGGTCGAGGCTTTGCGGCTATCGCGCTCGCAGCTGGACTTGATCGATACGAGCAATGGCGGCGACCTCGACCCGCTGGCTGAGCCGTTCTCGTCTGCGTTCGCACTCAGGATTATAGCACTGCTCGACGACATCGACTTGCAGAAGGCCGCTATGGTCCAGCGTGCGGCAGCGATCGGGGATTATGACCCAGCGCTCGCGCCTTTGAGCTTTGCTGGCTTGGCATCCACTGATTATCTTGCGCGGGTTCGGTATGTGGACAGGCTGTTGGAAGCGGAGCGCAAATATCTGTCAGTTCAATCTCTGCGGTTATATGATGGGATACAGAATGGCGAAATGGGCGCTCAGGTTCGTGATATGCTGGCCGCGGAGACTGAGATTATTGATGAGCGCCGCGACCTGGCACGTCAGCAGAATATGGCCACTGCGGCGGCTGTCCTTGCGGGTGTCGCGGCTGTCGGCGTGGCTTCCAATTCCGGGGATAATGTCGGCCTGGATGAGTTGATCGCGGTGAACTTACTGACCGATCTGACTTTGCTTGCAGGCGTACAAGCGTGGCAGCTGAGGCAGCAATCTCTGGCCGTTGGGTCAAATTATCTGGGCGCAATTGCGCCAGCGCTTGATGAGCAGGTCGAGGTTCAAGTTGATCTGCTGGATTCAAGTGAAACGATAACAGCTGTGCGCTTTGAAGATCTGCAAGGGAAATTGCAGACCCTCTACAATGAGCGGCAGAGAGCGCTTGATGTTGAAGGATCAAGCTGCGCGTACAAGCCGAACGGCGATGATGGTGAGATCGGTCGCTGGAATGGGGTTTGTGCAAATGGTGTTGCGAATGGGCCTGGTGTTGGTGTGGTTCAGCGCGAAGATGGAAGTTCGCAGCAGTACTTCGGAGAAGCGCTCGATGGGCGCCCACACGGACGCGGCTATCTGATTATGGCAGATGACTCTGGAGCTTGGGGAATGGAAGGACGGTTTTTTGAGGGACAAGCTGACGGCATCATGCGCGTCAATCGCGCAGGGCAACCTGATGCCATCCGAACCTACTCCGCTGGCAGAGACAGCGGCCCCGCACCTTATGGCGCAAAAGTGGAAACCTTGTTCAGCCCACAGTCAGGCGCAGGCAGTTAAACAGCGGCTATGATGATTTATCGATCAGTCTCTTCTGTAATCCGATATGGGGTGAGTGCGGCGCTCGTCTCAGGCATGGCGCTTGTTGCATCAGCACAAGCGGTGCCAGAGGTTGAGACTGAGCCTGAATACGTTCCGCGTATTGCGCTGGATGCTGAGACGGTCGCAATCCAAGAGACCTGCTTAAACCAGATGTCGGGCTTTCCCGTCGATGATCCTGCAGGTCGCTACCAGTTCTTTGTTCTAACCGAGACTGTCGGACAAGACGTGGACATGGATACCTTGGCCGCCATGAAACATTTCGGACAGCCCGGTTTGCCGAACGACGTAGCAATGGTCGACGTCATCGAAGCCATCGCGAACCCGGTTATGCTGCAAGCACAGCCATCGGTCACTGTCGCTCAAACAGTCTCCTTAATTGAATTTGCCCAGAACTGTGCCCCCTATATTCGGGGTCAAATCGACAGTCTCGCTGTCATCGAGCCGAGCTACTCGGACCCGACTTTTAATATGACGATCCAAGAAGACGCTCTCTATTTGCGTCAGATGGTGGGTGAAGCCCTTGCGAGACTTGATGCTCACAATGATCCAGTCTTTGGCGCGTCTGTTTCGCAGTATGATGCAGCTTTGCTGAACATGCGTAACGAGATTGAGTTCACAGCGTTTGAAAGCGAACTGGACGATCTTGAAGGGCTCTACATGGCGGATCTGGACCAAAAGCTCGCGCTTGTGAACGACCAGATCAATGAAGAGATGGACCGTGAAGTGCTCGACAGTTCAATCGCGATCTCTGACGATATGTCGAAAGCCTCCGATGAGGAACGCAAACGCCGGATGCTACAGACCTTATTCACCATCCTGAACCGCTACTGAGTTAGGGATATATGCGCAGTCGTCGTCGGCAAGTCTCAGTCTTTTCGATGTCAGCGCTCGATTTGTTTGCTGCCGCGCTCGGCGCTTTTATTCTAATCGTCCTGATCCTGTTTCCGTATTACAATCGCGGCGGGACAGATACGTCCATGGAAGAGCTTGAGGAGCAGGTCCGAAAACGGCGTGAGGTAGCCTCCTCCACGCAAACAGAAGTGTCCAAAATTCGTGCCATTCAGGCTGAAATCCGTCTTCTGAATAAGCAGTATCGAACCTCTGAGGAGAACATGTCGGATGTCGAAGCGCGTCTTCAGGAAGTCTTGAAGCAAACCGCGGAGATTGAGATCCCTGATCCGCCGCCCGTGCCGAAGCCTGACCCGAAACCAATCCCGACGCCTGTGCCGCCCAGATCCATTGCAAGAGGCGGCGAGTTTTCTATTCTAGGTCTGTCAACTGTGCAGAAGGACATTGTGATTGTCGTTGATATGTCCGGCTCTATGCGCGCTCATACTGGTAAAATGACAGCTGCGGTAAATGAAATTCTAGCCCAGTTACAGCCCGATAATCGCTTTCTCATCCTCGGCTATCGCGGCGGGCCAACCTTTGACACTTTTCCAAGCAATGGCCGTTTAGGCCGCGCGACACCAGGAACCGTCCAACAAGCCCAAAGCTTCGTTTCTGGCCTCCCGAGACGTTTCGGGGGCGGGACACCAACACAAACGGCTCTCGTTCGCGCCTTAAATCTGCGTCCAGAGGCCGTCATTCTGATGAGTGATGGCGCACCCGATGACGGAAATCCTGCGAGCATCGTCAACAATGTCACGCGCCGAAATCGGGGGCAGGCCGAGATTCATACAGTTGCTATTGGAGATTATACCGAAGATAAAAGCTTGACGCTGTTTTTGCAGGCGCTTGCACGCAACAATCGTGGCCAGTTTGTGGGGCGTGCGCGATGATGAGGCGAGCCCGTGAAACCGAAATTTTCTCCCTATCGGCAATTGATCTCTTCGCAGCTGCGATGGCGGCTTTCGCTCTGCTGACAGTGATTTTGCTTCCGTTCTATCAAAAAGAGATTCAGGAGCGCACACCTGAGAACGCCATCTCTGACCTGCTTCGGGCTGCAGAAGACAGCCAAGTGGAAACGATCGAGAAGCGAAAGGCGTTGGAAGCAAAACGCTCAGCAGCTGCTGCAAACGTCTCGGATATTCGCAGCGACGAACAAGCCTTACTTGCCCGCTTCCGCGCGGCCGAAGCAGCGCTGGAAGAGAAGAAAGCTGAAGCGCAGCGCGCTGTGCCTGTCCCTGAGCCAGAAGATGATAAACCTGTTCCTGTGCCGACGCCTCAGGAGGAGATCGTAGAATTTCGCTTTCTAGGGATGAATACGCAGAAAGATGATGTTCTCGTTCTCGTCGATATGAACCGCTGCATGGCCGGTCATGAGGCAAGCATTCAAAATACATTGGAGCGTATTTTTAACTCGCTTCAACCCCGCCATTCCCTTCAAATAATGGGGTTTCAGCAAACTGATGCAGGGCCACGCGTCACCCGCTGGCCTCGCTCTGGTGGCGCACAAAAAGTCTCCGGGACTGTCCAATCTCAGGCCGCACAATTTTCACAGGGTCTCACGCGTCAATTCGGCGGTTCAGCCTCAATGCTGCACGCATTTGATCAAGCCTTTCAGAGCCGAGCTGAAGCCATTTTTCTGGTCAGCGATGGGCTGCCAAACCCGCGCGTGAATAACGGCCTTAATCCGAATAGCCTGGCCTCAGAGATTACCCGCCGCAATGGCGGGCGTAAGGAAATACACTCCGTCGTGGTCGGTAACTATTTCGACTATGAAGGCACTGTCGAATTTATGGAGCGTTTGTCAGGCAGCAATAATGGCCAGTTCATGGCATTGGCATCGGATACAAAAGGGGTTTGCGACTGATGAAACGGGCCTATACCTGCAGATTGAATAGAGGGATGAGGATTTGATGGGTAACTCGAATATTCTCTTTAAATCGGTTCTATGTCTAGCGACGCTTGTATTGGGCGCACTGGTTGTTGCCCTGCTGCAGTTATTTGCTCCGGGTTGGGCTAAGACGACGTTGTTAGGCGAGGGAACTGGAGGGGTTTCGCAGGCTGTTCACTATGCCATGTGGCTTGCACTGTTTATAGGCATCGGCGTGATCCTGATCCGGGTGTTTTCGATCTGGGAAGAAGCGGAGCAGTACACAAAACGTCGATATCTACCGACAGATGGGCGTATGCTCGATGTCAAAACGCTGGACAGCATTCACTCCAGCCTTGTCAATCGCCGTTACGGGCGCGGGACCTTTCTCCCGCAATTGCTGACCCGCGTGATTGAACAATACAGGCTTAATCGCAATCAGGCGCAAGCAACCTCAGTCCTCAACGCTTCGCTTGAGCTGCACATGCACGAGATCGATCTGCGTTATTCAACGCTGCGTTATCTGACATGGCTGATCCCGTCGCTTGGCTTTATCGGGACGGTCCTCGGCATCATGTTCGCGCTGCAATATGCGGGCAATCCACTGAATGCTGAGAGTGAGGAATTCCTGTATGAAGTAACCAGCCGTTTGGGGGTCGCGTTCACGACAACACTAGTGGCTTTGGTATTCGCGGCGGTTCTGGTCTTTCTGCAGTCTATTGTCCAAGCGGCTGAGGAGCGAGGCCTGAATCGGGCAGGGCAGTACACGATCGATAATCTTATCCTGCGTCTTGGTGGTAGCGCCGCATGAGCGAGCCGTCTGAACAGGACGATTGGGCCCCACCACCGCCTGACGGCTATCAGGTGCGCGAAGAGCGAACGCCGATCTTACGCTATGTATTGGCGCTCGTGATCCTCGGCAGTATTGGTGCGCTTGCGATTTGGGTGAGTTCAATTGCATTGAGCCGTACAACGGTTGATCCAGCACCGTCTGACTCCAGAACAGTTGCTGATACAGACACTGAGCCGGCATCGCCGGAGCCGCCAAAAAGTGCTGATGACGAGGCTTGGGCGCGCGCGCTCGAGCTTGATACGCTGGAAGGCTACCGCGCTTATCTCGATGTGTTTCCGGAGGGGCGCCATAAAGACAAGGCGCAAGCAGAGATTGATCGTTACGACGATGAGGCCTGGGCCCGTGCAGAAGAGAGAAATACGATCTCTGGCTATGAGGATTATCTCGAGGCCTGGCCGGAAGGGCGTCATGCCAGCAAGGCGCGGGAACGTATCGAAACGATGAAAGCTGAGGCAGAAGCGCGTGAGCGTGATGGGGCTGAACGCGCTGCTCAAGAGGCTGCAGACTGGCAGCGTGCAGCAGCCGCGAACACGATTGAGTCTTATGAGGCTTACCTGTCTAAGCATCCGACAGGACCAAACGCTCCGGAAGCAACGCGCCGTCGCGATCAGTTAAAAGCCGCAGCTGCGGACCTCGCCGCCTGGCAACAGGCGCAGGCTCTGAATACTGCGGATGGCTATGAGCAGTATCTGATGAGTTTCCCACAGGGGGCCTATGCGATGCAGGCCCGCGCGGCTCTTGAACGTTTAAGGCCATCTGTCGGTAAAGTGTTCAAGGATTGCGCAGCGTGCCCTGACATGATGGTTTTGCCGTCAGGGACAGCAACGTTGGGCGCTGTCTCTGGTGATGGAGCGGCGCGACCGACGGAAGGGCCTGCGCGGCCTGTGACATTTGCGACTCCTTTTGCCATCGGCGTACATGAAGTCACTTTCGCGCAATGGCAGGCCTGCGTGAGTGGGGGCGGGTGTCAGCCGATTGGGCGTGATAATGGCTGGGGACGCGGCAATCGTCCTGTTATCAATGTCAGTTGGACCGAAGCACAAGGCTATGCGTCCTGGCTGTCTCAATCGACGGGCCAGACGTATAGCTTGCCGAGTGAGGCCCAGTGGGAATATGCCGCTCGCGCTGGCGATAGCGCTGCACTAGCCGGCGGTGGCCGCGCGGGTGTTTGTGCTCTTGCAAATGGCGCAGCGCGTGAAATCGGCACCCTCGCCTGGGCAAATACGGACTGCACCGATCCGATGGGGGATCGAACAATGCCCGCAGAAAGCCTTGGTTCCAATGCTTTTGGATTGCATGACATGATCGGGAATGTCGCTGAGTGGACCATGGATTGCTCGACGCTGAATTTGCGCGACGCTCCCGTAGATGGTGGAGCTGATCAGCGGGGGAGTTGTAATCAACGCGTGACCCGTGGTGGGTCATGGTTCTCCGGTCCTGATGATTTGCGGTACTCTGCGAGACTCCCGCTTCGTTTGGGAGATCGTAACGATGTGACCGGATTTCGAGTTGTGCGCACAATTGTGCCATAATTCGTTCAGGTTTAGCTCAGAGGCCTTTTGTTAGAAGCGAGCATGGAGGCGCTACGAATGTCATTAAAAGCCCTGATCGCAATGAGTGCTTCAGCC
>JBCCDF010000027.1:0-17071 GCA_039030935.1 Pseudomonadota bacterium
GCGGTGCTGCTTGTGATTGGGGTGATCGTCGACGACGCCATTGTTGTCGGGGAAAACATACACAAAGAAGTGGAGTCCGGTCGACGAGAGGGTTTGGATGCTGCAATTGTCGGCACGCAAATGGTTTTGAAGCCAATCGTCTTCGGCGTCATCACCACGATCGTTGCGTTTCTGCCATGGCTATTCCTCGATGGTGGTGTACGAAATCAGACGATGCAAATCAGCCTGGTCGTGGTTGCAGCACTCATCTTCTCGATCATCGAGTGTATGTTCATTCTGCCGGCCCACTTGGCGCACATGAAAAAGCAAACGTTTGAGGGGACAACGGGTGGCATAAATCGCGCACAGCGTCGCATCGCTGACAGTCTGCTTTGGTTCGCGGGTAATCTCTATAAGCCGACACTCGAGCTCGCGCTGAGGTTCCGTTACGCGACTGTGATGCTGTTTGCATCCGTCTTCTTCTTGTCTTTGTCTGCTGTGACAATCACGAAGAATGTTCCCACGTCATTCCTGCCTGAGATTGAGGGTGGGCTGATCATCATCAATATCGATCTGCCAGACGGCACACCGTTCAGCCGGACCCAACAAGTTCGCCAACAGCTCGCAGATGCCGTCGATATCGTAACACTGGAACTCGCGGAAGAATGGCCAAACGTTGAGGACGATATCATCGACGGCGCTTCTATTATTTCGTTTAATGGTGGAATTGAAGCCTATGTCGGTCTGATCCCCCCTGAGGATCGGCCCGAAACGCTTCGAACACGTGATATTTCAGATAAAATCCGTGAAACAATGGGACCGGTCCAAGATGCTGAAGAAGTGTCCTTCGACTTTACCCAAAACGAGGCCAGTAACGGCGTCCAATTTACCCTAAACCACCCCAACTTGGACCGTTTGAGAGAGGCTGCGGCGGTTGTGAAAACCCATCTTGCGACTTACTCAACCGCGTTTGATATCGGGGACAATCTGACCGCAGCGGCGGATGAAATTCAGATTTCGCTAAAACCGGGCGCAGAAGCCTTAGGCCTGACCGTTGCGGATGTTTCAAGTCAAATTCGGCAAGCCTATTTCGGCGTCGAAGTGCAGCGACTACCGCGTAATGGTGAAGATGTACGCGTAATGGTTCGCTTCCCAAAAACGGACCGTGATAATCTGGACAGCCTTCGGAACTTGCGCATTCGAATTCCTGACGCCGGTGGCTTCCGTGAAGTACCGATCACACAAGTTGCGAACTTCACATTCGCGCCAGGGATTAATCAGATCGTTCGTCGAGACAGGACCCGGTCAGTACGCGTCTTTGCCGACATTGTCGGGCGTGAAGGTCGTGGCCCGGTCATTGAAGATATGAACGAGAGCTTTTGGCCTGATTTTGAGCGTCAGTTCCCTGACATCACGAGGGGCTATGCTGGAGATTTTCTGGAGCAACAAAGGTTCAACCAGCAAATTGTGACCAATGTCATGATCGCTCTGATGGTCATGTACATTCTGCTCGCGATTGCCTTTAAGTCATACGCTCAGCCTCTGCTTCTCATGACAGCCATACCCTTCGCTTTCTGCGGGGCGGTCTTCGGAACATGGGCATTTGGAAGCTCATTCGGCGTCTTCTCAATGTTTGGGATTGCGGCTGCGGCTGGTGTCGTCATCAATGACAACTTGGTCCTGGTTGACTATATCAATCGCCGACGGGCTGAGGGCATTGGGGCCGTACAAGCAATTGTTGACGCCGGTGTTTCTCGCTTCAGGCCGATTCTGCTGACATCGGTCACGACATTTGTCGGTATTTTGCCGCTCATCGCAGAGAAGTCGGTACAGGCGCAGTTCCTGAAACCAATGGTGATTTCACTGGGCAGCGCGGTTGCGTTTGCGATCTTTATGTCGCTTTTCCTAGTTCCATCGCTCTATGCCATCGGTGTTGAAATCGGTCGTATCTTCAAGTGGACGTGGGGCGGTGTTCCATACCGTCGGATCGGCGAGGGCTACACTGGTGAGATCGAAGTGGATGAGGAAGAGCTTATCGGCTCATCACAGTCACAGCCACGACCTTTCCCTGCAGAATAGGGCTCTATAATCTATCCTCGGAGACACTGAGGAGACTGATATGAGACAGGCTTTAATGCTTGGCGCTGCCGCTATTGCTTTGGCATCATGCGGGAGTGGCGATGACGCTACGATACGCGCTGATGCAAATGAAACAGATGCTGCAGTAGCGACAGCTGAGACATCTGCATCAACTGAGAACGGCGTCGATGCGGAGGTTGTGGAAGCGAGCTTTGCAGGCGACTGTGTGGGTGCAGAAGGCGAAGCGCCCGTCATTAATGCGGTGGATCGTGATGAGTGGGGTGACTTCGGCATTGATGTTGAGGCAATGGATACCCGCTTTGAAGCTGGCGATGATTTCTTCTGCTTTGTAAACGGGGCGTGGTACGCCAATTTCGACATGCCCAGCGATAAGACGCGCTATGGCTCGTTCACGCTATTGCGTGACAAGTCCGAAGCGCGTGTTCGGGGTATTATCGAAGAGTTGGCAGCTGAGCAGCCTGATCCGTCCACTTTGGAAGGCAAGATCGCGGCTGTTTACAACGCTTATATAGATGTAGACGCGATTGAGACCGCTGGGCTTACGCCCCTCCAACCATATTTTGAGCGCATTGAGGCGATTGAAACCCGCGAAGACTTGGCCCGTGTCTTTGCTTCAGTTGGATTCTCCAGCCCGATTGGGGGTGGGGTCAGTATCGATGCTAAGAATACAGACGAGAATATCTTCTATATTAGCCAGTCTGGGCTCGGGCTTGGTGATCGCTCTTTCTACCTGAGTGATGACGGGAAGAACCCGGAAATCCGCGAAGGCTATGTCGCGTTTCTAACAAAGATGCTTGAGGAAGCTGGTTATGATGACCCGGCCGACGCAGCGGCCCGTGTCATGGCGCTTGAGACTGAAATCGCGACGGCGCATTGGGACCGCACGGTCAATCGCAATCGTAACCTAACATACAACAAACTCACTCGCGAAGAGTTCATCGCGCTCGGAGGCGACTTCCCCATCGTGACCATGATCGATGAATTCGGCCTTATGGATCAGGAGGCGTTCGTTGTCAGCCAAGTCATGCCGGATGAAGAAGAGATTCAAGAGCTTGGCTTAAGTGAAGACAATCTTGAGAAGATCTCAGGCGGCGGTATCGCCGCGATCATGGGGGTTATGAACACAGCTGACCTTGAGGATTGGAAGGCCTATCTCACAGCGCGTTTCGTGGCCTCCAATGCTGCGGTCCTGCCAAAGCGGATTGATGAGGCGAGTTTCGAGTTCTTCTCCAAGCAATTGCGAGGCCAACAAGAGCAGCGCCCGCGCTGGAAGCGCGGTGTGTCGGCGGTTGAAGGCGCGCTCGGTGAAGGGGTCGGGAAAGTCTATGCCGAGCGCTATTTTCCGGCTGAAAACAAAGCCGAGATGGATCAACTCGTCACGAATTTGCAGCTGGCGATGGCTGACAATATCAACGAAATCGATTGGATGGGCGAGGCGACAAAGGATGAAGCCCGTGAGAAGCTGGCGAAGTTCACGCCGAAAATCGGCTTCACGGAAAAGTTCGAAACCTATGACACGTTGACCGTCGGCGACAGTGCGTTTGAGAATGCTATGGCTGCGCGTCAGTGGGGCTTTGAGGACAATCTCGCAAAGCTTGGACAGCCGATCGATAAGACTGAGTGGTTTATGCTGCCACAGACAGTGAATGCCTATTACAGCTCGACCCGTAATGAGATCGTCTTCCCGGCAGCGATTTTACAGCCCCCTTTCTTCAATATCGACGCTGATCCAGCGATCAATTATGGTGCCATCGGCGGCGTCATTGGTCACGAATTTGGCCACGGTTTCGACGATCAGGGCTCTAAATCTGATGGGGACGGGGTCCTGCGTAATTGGTGGACCGATGACGACCGCGTCAATTTCGAAGCCCGAACAGATGCCCTAGTGGGCCAGTACAATGCCTTCTGCCCGCTCGATGAGGGCGACACTTGTGTCAATGGTCGCCTCGGTCTGGGCGAAAACACCGGAGATCTTGGTGGGCTATCCATGGCCTATAAGGCTTATCGGATGAGCCTTGATGCTGATGGCGACGGTGTTGTCAGCGACGCGGAAGAAGCCCCAGTCCTCGGTGGTTTCACAGGCGATCAGCGCTTCTTTATGGCCTGGGCGCAGCAATGGCGAAATCAGTACCGCGAAGATGCCCTTCGTCAGCAACTGATCCGTGGGCCGCATAGCCCGCCTTATTATCGAGTCAACGGCATCGTTCGGAACTTTGACGAATGGTATGAGGCCTTTGATGTGGGGCCTGACCACGCGCTTTACCTGCCACCGGAAGACCGTATCCGGATTTGGTAGAGCGAACTGAACTTCAAGCAGGGCGGCCGATATGGTCGCCCTTTTTCTAGGCGCATCACCCCTAAGGGGGATGTCACGTTTTCCGGTATTTAAGTATTGTCTCCTAAAAGAGAAAATCACCATGAAAACAATTGGATTGCTTTCAGCTCTGACCATTTGTCTCGTAGCGTGCGCGAGTGTTGCTGATGCGCCCGAAGACACTCAACCGATAAGTTCTCAGGCGGTATATAAGGGGGTCTATGCTGGCACTTATACCTGCGCACGCGGTGAGAATGGAATAACCGTTTCTGTCGACCGCATCACCCATATTGAAGCAGCCAGATCTGGCGTGGCTGGTATAAGCGCGCGCCTCTGGTTCTATGACGTGTCCTCAAATCCCGGTCACCCAACCGGAGCATTTGAGCTCAACGGAATACTCGATTTGAGTAAGGTCGATATGATCCCGGGAGAGTGGCTCTCAGATATTCCTGAGAACTGGGGAGCCGCCGGAGTTGAGGGTGAGTTCGTGAAAGAAGACGGCGATATCTATTTTGTGGGTGAACCGTCCGGGCCGGGAACATCGGCTTGCCAAACCTTCAAACTGAAAAAATTGGTAGGGCTCTAATTTCGGGACTGGTTTGTGCGCCGCACACTGATGTAACAGCGGTCCATTGTTATGGGGAGAGCAGAATGCCGAAACCTGCAAGTGTTGTTGCTTATTTTGATGGTCTTGAGGGAGAGCGGGCGCAGATTGCTGCCGCTTTGAAGAAAACGATAGAAGGCCGTTGGCCGGCCTTGCATTCAAAATTGGCCTGGGGGTTTCCCTGTTGGGCTGGAAATGAGCGCATTTTTTCCATCATGGCGCAAAAGGATCGTTGCAATCTTCAACTCTGGTCCGGTGCACGACTGGCTGATAATTATATGAGCCGCATTGAAGGCACGGGAAAAGACCTGCGTCATGTTAAAGTCTATAGTGTGGCCGACGTTGATGATGAACTCATAGACATTATGGATCGTGCGGTCGCCCTTGATCGAACAAGCCCAAAAGCCGTGCGCTAGACGCTTGCTTATTAAGGTCTGGCACCTAATTCGCCGGGTATGAAACAGCTTATCAGTTTGCCGATCGCCTTAGCGCTTGTTGCGTGTTCAGGCGATGCTGAGCCAAAACCTCAATCTGATTTAGCCGAGTCTAATGACACTGGGAGCGCCGCCATGGTTTACGAGATCGACTTCAAATCCATTCGCGGTGAACCGATGCCCTTCGACACTTTTAAGGGACAGGTCGTTCTGGTCGTCAACACGGCGTCACGTTGCGGTTATACAGGGCAATATGCCGGTCTTCAGGAGCTGTATGATACCTTCAAACATGACGGACTGGTGGTGCTAGGCGCGCCTGCGAATAGTTTTGGTGGGCAGGAACCGGGCACAGAAGAGCAGATCAAATCCTTTTGCGAAATCAATTACGGTGTGGACTTTCCGCTAACGTCTAAAGTGGAGGCAGTTGGCCCTGATCAGCATCCGTTTTGGCGTGAAGCGAAAGCGGCGCTGGGCGAGAAGGCCGAACCAAAGTGGAACTTCCACAAAGTGCTTGTCGGCCGCGATGGCAGCTTCATACAAGCCTATCCCAGTGCTGTGCGCCCGGCAGATACGGAATTGGTCGCCGACATTGAGCGCGCTTTGAAAGCCCAGTCATAGACGAAAGCCCACTTGACGTAGCCCCCTCGCAGGGCGCATTTATCTCGCAACCGCACAAAAGCCTCTGATCAAGAGGCTGATAAGAGATAAAGCCAAGGAGGGTTTCCCTATGTCTCAAGCTGATCCTGTTGTTATTGTTGGTATGGCGCGCACGCCGATGGGAGGCCTACTCGGCGATCTAAATGCGATGTCTGCGAATGAACTTGGCGCTGTCGCTGTGAAAGCGGCGGTCGACGAGGCGAAACTTGGCGCAGATGAGGCTGACGAAATCATTATGGGGAACTGCCTTCCAGCGGGGCAGGGGCAGGCCCCTGCACGTCAGGCCGGTTTCAAGGCTGGCATGGATAAGGGCCTTGAAGCGACAACGATCAACAAGATGTGCGGCTCCGGTCTTCAGGCGACGGTTATGGGGCGCAATGCCATTGCGGCGGGTGATGCGAATATTGTCATCGTCGGTGGCATGGAAAGCATGACCAATGCCCCACACCTGATGGATGTGCGCAAAGGCCATAAATATGGCGACATGGGCGCGAAAGATCATATGGCACTTGATGGTCTGACAGATGCCTACGCTGGTGGTCCAATGGGCAATTTCGCGGACATGATCGCGACCGAGTATCAGTTTACACGTGAGCAACAGGACGCTTATGCGCTGGAAACGCTTGCCCGCGCGCAGAAGGCGACTGAGGACGGCAAGTTCAAGCGCGAAATCGCGCCTGTGACGATCAAGTCTCGCAAGGGCGAAACAGTTGTCGATAGCGATGAACTACCCCGTACAGCTCGTCCGGATAAGATCCCATCGCTTCGCCCGGCCTTCAATAAAGACGGTACCGTCACCGCTGCGAATGCATCCGCGATCTCAGACGGTGCTGCGGCGCTTGTTTTGATGAAACACTCAGAAGCCGAAAAACGTGGGCTGACCCCGATTGCAAAAATTGTATCTTCCTCAAGTCATGCCCATGAGCCGGAATACTTCACAACCGCGCCTGTCCCCGCGATGAAGAAGGCACTGGATAAAGCCGGCTGGAGCAAGGACGAGGTTGGGCTTTGGGAGATCAACGAGGCATTTGCTGTGGTTCCCATGATCGCCATGAAAGAACTCGGCATCAGTCATGACATCGTCAATGTGAACGGTGGGGCCTGCGCAATGGGTCATCCGATTGGGGCCTCTGGCGCACGCATCCTCGTCACGCTTCTGGCGGCAATGGAAGAGCGCGACGTGAAGAAGGGTGTGGCTTCACTCTGCATCGGTGGCGGTGAAGGCATCGCCATGTGTGTGGAGCGGGCATAGACTCGCAGCCGACTTATAAAAACGCGGTTCTTATTTTGAAGGGGCCGCGCTTACGCGTGACGACGAAAGCTCTTCATTTCAGGTTTCGGCGCATCGCGATTAGCCGTCTGGAGGATGCGCGTATCGAGACGCACTTTGCACATTGGCCTGCGCCCAACAAAGCCGTCGCCGTCTTTGGTGTGTTGTCGATGACCACCCTAATTGGCGGTCTCGCCTTGCCTGGAATGATCGGTCTAGTGTTGCTGATCGTCGGGAGTCTTGAGCTTCGCTGGGCCCCGACACCCTTTGCCGTGGCCGACCTTGATGGAAAGCCTCTTCGAATTCTCAAATGTGCAAATGAGGGCGAGGCGAAGCTCACAGTTCTCGCCATCCGAGAGGCAAAGCGTCTTGCAGCGGAGCAAGGAACTTAGCCATGTCAGATTTCTTCACTCACTGCCATGAACAAGCGGGCTGGTGTCGTGAGCTAGGGTCACCCTTTACGGCCGCCTTGTGTGAAGCGTTTGCACAGAGTGCTGAACGTGGCGGTATCGTCGCCGAGCTTGCCGCAACAATAGCACCGCCTCATCGCAAACGGGCCAGCGCGCTTCGGCTTGCCGGGGCGCTTCATTATGCTGTCTTGAGCGGGCGTTCGCCTGACCTGTCGAACCTATATCCAAAAGGATCAACGGACTGGCAAATGAGTGAGATTTGGCCTGTTGCGGAGGCTTATCTCGAAGCGGATCGTGACCATGTTGAGGCCTTCATCACATCGGACCCGCAAACCAATGAAACGCGGCGTTCAATCGCCCTTTTACCTGGCTTTCTTGAGATCGCAGAACGCTTTGGCTCACCTGTTCATTTGGTTGAGCTTGGGGCCAGTGCCGGGCTGAATCAGACCCTGGATCAGTTCTGTTACAGCGGGCCAAATTGGCGAATTGATGGCGGAGGAGACGTCGAGATCTCAACAGAGTGGCATGCGAGCGCTCTGTCTGGTGTGTTTCCTAAAGTGCAAAGCCGGGCGGCATGCGATCTCAATCCGATAGATCTTCGCCAAGAAGAGGCGCAATGGCGTTTGAAGTCCTACACATGGGCTGACCAGTCTGAGCGGCTGGCGCGGTTGGATGCGGCCATGATGCTTGCGTTGGAGGCGGGCACCCGGGTTGAGAAAGCAGATGCGGCTGAATGGTTAGAGCGCAAACTCGCCACCCGGCCTAAATCTGGCACGGCGGTCGTATTTCATTCGGTTTTCTTGCATTATCCACCCACTGCCGTGCGCGCGAAGATCACTGACTTAATCGCTGCGGCTGGAGATCAAGCTACCTTTGATCGTCCGCTCGCATGGCTCTGCATGGAACCCGATTCCGTCTTTGAGAATGATAATCCAAGACTGGGCATGTTTCGCGTCCAGCTGCAGACATGGCCAAGCGGCGAGGTCCAGACGCTTGGCTATACTGACGGTCATGTGACGTACTTCGAAGCAGGATGAGCGTCTTATTCCAGCGTCTCGTAATGCTCCAAGACAGCGCTCAGCACGTCTTGATGAGCGTCGAAAGCGCCATCAGCAAGCTGATTTGAGTTCACGATCACAACGATTCCATAATCGGGCACGATACGAATATCCGATAACCACATCGTGTTGGAGCCACCATGACCGTAATATGCCCCATGGCGCTCTGTTGTTTGGATCCCCCATCCCATGGCGTAGTCGCTGGACGCGTCGGTTTTTGGAAAGGCTGTCCAAAGCTTTTCTCGGATACTGGGTAAAATGAGCGCGCTGTCATCGACCAAATATTCGCGGCTGAGCGTGGCATGAGCGAGAAGAGTGGCATGCAGTGTTCCTGCCGGTCCGAGCGCTGCAGGATTATCGGCGGTCGGGCCTGTGCCTACTGCAGACATAAACAGTGAAGTCCCAAACGCACCGCGATGACCCTGAACGCCCTCTGGCGGTGGGCCGAAGCCCCAATTCTGATCGTCATCGCTGAACGATATTTCACTTAGAACGTATTTTTGCAGAGCCTCTTCCCATGAGACGGGTTCGCCAGCTTCTCGACCAAGGAGGCCCTCAATCGCTGAACCGGCGATGATGTAGCCGAGATTATTGTAATCATACGCACCTATCTGTTTGACAGGCGGTTTCTTGAGAACCTTAAGACTGGCTTCCAAGCGCTGTTCTATGACGGATCGTTTGTCAGCTCTCCGTGCATTGTACCATCCGCCACCGAGTTGTTCCACGCCAGAGCGGTGCGCGAAGAGATCTTCAATCGTTATGGTGTTCCATGCCGGGTCGATGGCGGCCGCATGATCCGGAAAAAGCTCCGGCAAGGTCGCACCCCAACGCGCCAGACCGTTTTCAACAAGTTTTGCGTATAATAGGGCGGTTATAGACTTTGTGTTCGACCCGATATGCCAAGCATCATCGATCTGAACCGGGTCATTACTGCCCTTGATGCGCTCTCCGGATACCGCGATGTCATAGGTGCCATCGACGTCCATAATAATCGCGCCCATGCCAATGATCTTATTGTCAGACCGAGCCTGATCCAGCGTCGCTTGAAGGTCTAAGCCTTGAGCAGAGGCTAAGCCCATTAGGGCCATTGATGACAAACCGGCGATAACGATCCTTTGGCCAAACATGGTTATCCTCTCCCACACTCAGCCAGCCGGAACATAGTCGCTGACAAGTCCAAGAGGCAGCGCCGTAGTCCGTTTTGCAACATTGATAATGATGCGTGACTGAACATCTGATACAAGCGCTGAACCGAGCAGTTTCTCGCGCAAAAACCGATCATAAGCATACATGTCGGTGGTCGTGACGCGAATGATGTAGTCGACCGCGCCTGTCACCGTCATACACTCCATGACTTCGGGCCATTGCTCAACCAATGCCTCAAACGCGGCTAGATTATCGTTGCTGGGCAGGGCCAGTTTGACGTTAGCGAGGACTTCGAAACCCAAGCCGAGGGATTGTTTTTCCAGTAGTGTTACACGCCCGGTAATGACCCCGATTTCCTCAAGTCGCTTGATCCTACGCCAGCAAGGCGATGATGACAGGCTGACGCGGTCTGCAATTTCTGCCACAGAAAGTGAGGCATCCTTCTGGATTAAATCGAGTATTTTGGCGTCGATAGCATCAAGTGTTTCAGACAAAATATTCCCCAAAGTCGTCTATATTTGAGATTGTTTTGCCTCAACTAGCGCATATTAGAGCGCAGCCGCAAGTCTCTTTCGATGGATAAGTGGGCCGTTTTATCGTTCGGATCTAGATGCGTACGGAGCGTCGCGGCGCTTGAACATGCCGTCTCATCGCTTTGGTGCGGCGTGTGACAGGTTCCTCGCCCATAGCGGCTTTGGTACTGATCAGAAGCAACAGGAGCCAGCTTGGCCCCTCAGGCCCTCCAATAGCGCTTTCAGTCAGGCTCATCATTACGATCATAGCGATCATCGGTATAGCGACACGTCTAGGGTCATTGGATTGATAGAGTCCGGTCAGGCCAGCTAGTCCTGTGCGCAAAACGACCCAAAGCAAGAGGGCAGCTCCAAAAACGCCTACGGCGAGCATTGTCTCTAACCAACCATTATGAGCGTTATACACCTCGAAGCCGACCTCATACCAAAGCCATGCCATTCCAGGATTTGCTCTGCGCCAATATGCATCATAGCCGTAACCGAACCAGGGGCTCTCCAAAATGCGCCACCAGACAGCGGGCCAAATCCTGTCTCTGCCCGTAAACGTTGAGTCTTCGCCGACCATGTTGAGAATGGTCTCTGCGTTCAGGACCACAATGGAGAACACGCCTAGCCCCCCTAGCACGCCGACCCATACGCCCAAGACAAGGCGCGATGACGTTCCACGAAGCATTTCGCAATACGCCAGCGCGGCGAGCCCAATCGCACAAGAAATCGTAGACGTTCCAGACTGACTGAGGAGGAGGAGACCGATGAAAAACGGTATTGGTAGTAACCAAGCCACCTTTCTAACGACAAAAGCGAGGCCGCCGCTCGAAATTGCGCCGATCGCATAGACCATGCCCGCGCGGTTCTTCTCGCCAAAGGGCCCCCGCAGAGCGCCTTCATGTAGCTCGACCATTAGCCCACCGACGGGAATAAGAATGAGCGATAAGACCCCTATTGCAAGACAGGCTACCGTTATGCCTTTCAGCAAGGATCGCCAATCACTCAGAGCAACCAATGAAACGCACGCCATAACTAAAAACATCGAGGCAACCGCTGACATCAAAGTCGCCTCTGGCGTTACTGACCAGGACATACTGATAATGGCAAGCACAGCGAATATAAGCAGGGGCCAGGCCGCAGTGAGAGCGCGCATAAATTTCTGCCTCGCAAAACGAAACGCACAAGCAGATAAGATCGAACCCGACAGAACGAAAAGCACGATGGTTGTTCTGTTTTGCAGGTTGGGCGAAACGTATCGGGCGAGCATGGACTCAACCACGCCGCAAAGCAGGAAAAAAATTAAAGCAACCAAAAACGTGTTATTGCGCATATCCTACATCGTGCAGGGTTCATGCCGTTTTCAGGCTTTATCAGGTCTCATTCTGGATCGGATCGAAACATCCCTAAGCGTGGCCCAATTTAGGGCCAATCTGACGTTAGAAAAAGAATGGGCTTGGTCTGTCTGAATGGGTAAGCTTGCGAAACGCGACAGGCAAGGCTAGGCGGAGAGCCTGAACTGATACTGTTACGGAACACCCATGACTGCGCCAAAATCCGCTGCCCCTGTCGCGAAAGACAAGCCGACCTCTTTTCAGGCTTTGATCCTGCGCCTTCAGACGTATTGGTCTGAGCAGGGCTGTGCAATCCTGCAGCCCTATGACATGGAGGTTGGGGCCGGGACCCTGCACCCCGCCACTGTGTTGCGCGCGCTCGGTCCGAAAGACTGGCGCGCCGCCTATGTCCAACCCTCAAGACGCCCAGCTGATGCGCGATACGGTGAAAACCCCATGCGGCTCGGTCACTATTATCAATATCAGGTCATCCTGAAGCCCAATCCGGCTAATTTGCAGGACCTCTACCTCAACTCGCTTTATGAGATCGGCATCGACCCGACCGTGCACGATATCCGCTTCGTGGAGGACGACTGGGAGAATCCAACTGTCGGTGCATGGGGTCTCGGCTGGGAAGTCTGGTGCGACGGTATGGAGGTCAGCCAGTACACTTATTTTCAGCAAGTCGGCGGATTGGATGTCTTCCCGGTCTCCGGCGAGCTGACCTACGGGCTGGAGCGCCTCGCCATGTATGTGTTTGGCGTCGATAATGTCTATGACCTGCCCTTCAACGACCCTGAGAGCGACGTTCCGCTGTCTTACGGCGATGTCTTTCTCGAAAATGAGGTTCAGCAATCGGCCTTTAATTTTGAGCACTCTGATGTTGAGATGCTGCTGCGCTGGTTTGCCGACTGTGAAAGCCAGTCGAACGCTCTGAGAGAGGCGGGGAAACCTCTGCCTGCCTATGACTATGCGCTAAAAGCCAGCCATACGTTCAACCTGATCGATGCACGCGGGGCAATCTCTCCAACAGAGCGACAAGCCTATATCGCCCGCGTTCGTGACCTTGCGCGCGGCGCAGCAGAGCAGTGGGCGCATCAGGAAGCCGAGCGGGCCGAGACGTGACCAAGGTCAATCTGTCTGAAAAGTTCGATCTGTTCAGCGAGGCTTGGACGCCCAAGATCGCTGGGCAGGTCAATGATATGCATGTGAAGCTCGCCAAGTTTCGCGGCGACTTTGACTGGCATAAGCATGATACTGAGGACGAGTTATTTTTCGTCGTAAAAGGCCAGATGCGGATGGCGTTTCGCGACCGAGAGGAAATCGTGAATGAAGGCGAGTTTATCATCGTCCCGCACGGCGTAGAGCATCGCCCGGGCGCCGTCGGTGAGGAGTGTCACGTCCTTCTGTTGGAACCGGCAACTACCGTTAATACGGGTGATAATGTCACCTCGAAGCTGACGGTGACGGAGCTCGACAGGATTTAAATCAATCCCTCGACTGACTGAGCCTTTTCAATTTCAACGAAATTGCGATGGGCGATCAAACCAAATCTCATGTCCTGTGTGTGAAGGTCTTGTCCAAAGACATGAGGAGAGGACGCATGATCAAGCAGACACGACGTCTCGCAGCGAGCTTACTGGCATCTGGACTGGTCGCTTGCGGGCCGAGCGAGCAGATCACGGCAACGCCTGAAGGCGGGCAGATCATCGAACGCTCTGGCAAGGTCGACATCGTCGTTGCCGATGTAACGACGCAAACGCACGAAGACGCTGTCGCTGAGGCGCGCGCCACGTTTGATCATTTCCTGACCATGCAGGCCGCTCAGCTGCCGGGCTACGGCCAATTTGCGGCAAAAGTCGCGCTGCCAACCCGCGACGGCAGCAAGGAGCATATCTGGGTGAACGGCATTAAGCGCAGTAAGGGGGCGTTTTCGGGTGTCTTGAACAATGATCCCTATAATCTCGCTGATGATCTGAAAATAGGCGACCGCGTTACTTTTAGTGTCGAGCAACTCACCGATTGGGGGTACTCAGAGTCGGGTCGCCAAAGAGGCCATTTCACAACGCGATTGCTGGCTCAGCAGATGCCGGAGGGTGACAGACAGCAACTTCTTGCCATGCTGCACACATCGCCCATGCCGAAGGTGATTTCCGCAAGCCAATAGGCGGCCTTTTCAGCTCCTGAAATCCAACAGAGTTTGATCGCTGACACCGATTGCTTGACCCCAAGGGGGATGACATTCTAACGCTTCGCTAAATTAATCGCGCGGACGTTATGGCAGAACTCCTCCTCGAACTCTTTTCTGAAGAAATTCCCGCCCGGATGCAGGCGAAGGCCGAGGCTGATTTGCTGGCGGCTGTGCTGAAGGGATTAAGCGAGGCCGGGTTAGAGCCGAGCGCGAGCCGATCCATGTCGGGCCCGCGCCGTTTGACGGTGGTCCTAGACGGGCTCGCGTCACGATCAGCAGACGTTGAGGAAGAGCGCAAGGGCCCAAAAGTGGGTGCGCCAGAACAGGCGATCGCTGGCTTCCTGCGCGGGGCAGGGCTGGACAGCGTGGATCAGGCCGAGGTGCGCAGCGATCCGAAAAAGGGCGAGTTCTACGTCGCTATCCGCAAGATTGAAGGCCGCAACACCAGGGATATCGTCGCCGACCTCGTCCCCCAGATTGTCCGCAATTTCCATTGGCCGAAATCGATGCGCACGGGTCCCAATGCGGTTTCCAATGCCGAGTTGCGCTGGGTCCGCCCGCTGCAGCGCATCCTATGCGTCTTTGACGGCGCGGTCGTGCCGTTTGAAGTGGATGGTCTGACGAGCGGGAATGAGACGGAGGGTCATCGCGTCCACGGTCGCGGGCCTTTCAGCGTCAATACCGCTGCCGAATACGAAACCGCGCTCTCTGGCAACGGCCACATCATGCTGAACCGCGATGCGCGGCGCGCCAAGATTGAGGCCGAAGCCAAAGCGGTCTGCGAGGCCGCCGGGCTGGAACTGGTCGAGGATCGAGGCCTATTGGAAGAAGTGGTTGGGCTGGCGGAATGGCCTGTGCCAATCCTGGGTGAAATGGACCCGGCGTTCCTGTCGCTTCCGCCTGAAGTCATCCAACTGTCTATGCGTACGCACCAGAAATACTTCGCTGTGCGCGACCCGAAGACGGAAAACCTCGCCCCGAATTTTGTCGTGGTCGCGAATATCGATGCCACAGATGGTGGCGTTGCCATCGCAAAAGGGAACCGCAAAGTCCTCTCAGCGCGCCTCGATGATGGGCGTTTCTTCTGGGAGAATGATAAGCGTACGGGCCTTGAGGCGATGGCGCCGAAACTCTCAACCATCAAGTTCAAAGACGAGCTTGGCTCGATTGGGGACAAGGTTGAGCGCGTCGCCGCACTGGCGCGGGAATTGGCCCCAAAGGTTAGTGCGGATGCCGATCTGGCTGAGCGCGCAGCGCGGCTCTGTAAGGCCGATCTGGTTTCTGAGATGGTCTATGAGTTCCCTGAACTGCAGGGTGTCATAGGCCGTTATTATGCTCAGGAAGCGGGCGAGCCTACCGCTGTCGCCGATGCCATCCGCGATCATTACAAACCGCAAGGGCCAAGTGATGCGGTCCCGACCGATCCCGTTGCGATTGCCGTCGCGCTCGCTGACAAACTGGACACGCTGGTCGGCTTCTGGGCGATTGATGAAAAACCAACAGGCAGCAAAGACCCGTTTGCGCTCAGAAGGGCGGCGTTGGGTGTTGTTCGGATTATTTTGGAGAATAGGGTTCGCTTAGAGCTGGGCGAGATCATTAACGGTGCGCACCAAGAGTTTCCAGATCGTGATTATCATTACGATGATGGGGCGGGTGAGGACTATGAGACGCCATTACCGCTGCAACCGTTAAAGAAGGTGCTGCCTGACCTCCTCGCCTTCTTCGCAGACCGCCTCAAACAATATCTCCGCGATCAAGGCCAGCGCCATGATCTCATCGACGCCGTGTTCGCGCTGGGCGAGGATGACCTCGTCCTGATCGTCAAACGCGTCGAAGCGCTCGCAGCCTTCCTCGACACGGAAGACGGGGCAAACCTCCTCGCAGGGTATAAACGCGCTGCGAACATTCTCCGCGCTGAGGAAAAGAAAGACAAACGCGCCTTTGACGGGGCTGTCTCGTCTGAAAGTCTCAGCGAGGCCGGAGAGCAAGCACTCTACGCCGCAATCCAAACCAGCACAGAGGCGGCCAAAACCGCCATCGAGGCTGAAGATTTCGAAGCTGCGATGTCGGCGCTGGCAACCCTGCGCGGTCCCGTCGATGCCTTCTTCGATGGTCCGGACAGCGTCATGGTCAATGCCGATGACCCTACCATCCGCGAAAACCGTCTCAACCTCCTCAACATGATGCGCGGGTCGATCCAGACAGTCGCCGATTTCTCAAAAATCAGCGGCTAGGTCTTAGCCCGCTTCAGGTTTGAACGCTTCACCTAAGCGCGCTTATAACTTCATCGTGAGAGTGTTTGAATATCAAGTGACCAAGCTTTGCGTCATGCAAGATGAGCGTTGGGCCCTCTCCCAAACGCGTTGTCTTAGAAGAGAGCAAGCAAGGATCACTCCCAAATGCCCCAAAATCGCAAAACTTATGCCCTTTTATCGGCGTTGGCTGTTACAGCACTATCGGCAACCCATATTAGTGTTGCCGTTGCACAAGAACAAAGTCCATTTTCGGCCTATGATGAAGCCGGAACGGTAATCGTCGATACTCAGCCTTATAATGAGATTATACAGGCTTTGTCGGTGTCTGAGCGTGGCCGCACGCTGATTGCGTATGATTTTGCGAGAGCTGAGGCGCTCCCTTTTTTCGAGCGATATGTTAGATATCTCGCCAACGTTTCAGTGGAAACACTGAACCGTGATGAGCAACTGGCCTATTGGCTGAACACAAGGAATGTACTGCTGATTCAGGCGATTGCCGAGGAGCAGCGCATAAGCGGTTTTAAGCGCAAACGTGGAACCCCGGACGCGCCAGGCGCTTTCTGGACTAAACCCCGCATAACAGTCTCCGGTGTTTCGTTATCGCTTCAAGATATTGAGCAGAACATCCTCTTTGCCGGCTGGGATGATGCAAACGTCATCTTCGGTCTCTATCAAGGCATTGATGGTGGTCCAGCGCTTCCGCGCAGAGCGTTCACCGGCGCTAATGTAACGCCGCAGCTTGCTGAAGCCGGTCGACAGTTTGCTTCTTTGTCCCGTAATCTTCGAGTGCGCGGGGATAAA
>JBCCDF010000028.1:0-17068 GCA_039030935.1 Pseudomonadota bacterium
CGATTGGAAGACGAGCACGCGGCCTTCGACGCCAATGGCTACGGCAAAGCGCCTCCGGGCCTGCGTATCTGGTGCGGTGCCACTGTTGAGCCCGATGACGTCGCCAAGCTGACGCCATGGCTCGATTGGGCCTTCGCGCAGGAATTGGCGGCGCTTTAGCCTGTCGCTTGTCTCGTTCACTCCTGCGAAAGTCAGGACCTCATCCATTCAAGACAACATCGACCGTAAAGAGCCTCCCGCCCTCGCGGGGCTCGGCGGAATAAGGAAATAAAATGCCCAAAGTTCTCATTGCAGATAAGCTCGCCCCTGCCGCTGTGGAGATTTTCCATAATCGCGGCCTCGACACAGAAACCGCTGTCGGTCTCACTAAAGAAGACCTGATTGCCAAAATTCAGGACTTTGACGGTCTTGTCGTCCGCTCCGCCTGCAAGCCAGACGCAGACGTGATCGCTGCCGCCACAAAGCTTAAAGTCATCGGCCGCGCTGGCATCGGCGTCGACAATATCGACATCAAAGCCGCCACCGCTAAAGGCGTCGTCGTCATGAACACGCCGTTTGGTAACGCGGTCACTACAGCAGAACACGCCATCGCTATGATGTTCGCGGCCGCCCGCCAGATTCCGGCCGCCAATAATGGAACTCAAGCCGGCGACTGGCCGAAGAAGGCATTTATGGGGACAGAGCTGTCTTACAAAACGCTAGGGCTTATCGGCTGCGGCAATATCGGTGCGCGCGTGGCCGAACGCGCGCTTGGACTGAAAATGAAAGTGCTGGCCTATGATCCTTTCCTGACGGATGAACGTGCCATTGAACTCGGCGTCGAAAAAGCGCCTGATCTAGATACGATGCTGAAACGCGCTGATGTCATCACGCTGCATGTCCCAAAGACGGACCAAACCGCGAATATTTTATCCCGCGAAGCGCTTGGTAAAACCAAAAAAGGCGTCATTCTCGTTAATTGTGCGCGCGGCGGCCTCGTGGATGAGCAAGCCGTTGCTGACGGGCTCGAACATGGCCATATTGCTGCGGCGGCTTTTGATGTTTTCGCTGAAGAGCCGGCGCGAGATAATCCGCTTTTCAGTGCGCCAAACTTTATCGCGACCCCGCATCTCGGTGCGGCCACGACAGAGGCGCAGGAAAACGTTGCGCTGCAAGTCGCGGAGCAGATGAGCGACTATCTCCTGACAGGCGCGGTCACGAACGCGCTCAATATGCCATCGATTACGGCTGAAGAAGCCCCTCGCCTCAAACCCTTCGCAACGCTGGCTGAAAAGCTTGGCGCCTTCGCAGGCCAGATCAGCGATTACGGTTTTGAGGAAGTCGTCATCGAATACGAAGGCGAGGTCACTGAGTTAAACCGAAAACCCCTAACAGCGGCCGCTTTAGCGGGCCTTTTGCGGGCCTCCCGCGGGGATGTGAACATGGTCTCTGCCCCGGCGATCCTGAATGATAGTGGCGTCAAACTCTCAGAGACTAAGACCGATGACAGTCCGGTCTATGACAGTTTAATCCGGATAAAAGTGCTGACCAAGCGCACAGAGAATGACCCCAATCCTGGGTGGCGCTCTCTCGCTGGAACAATCATCGCCGGTCAGCCGCGGATCGTCGAGGTGAAAGGCATGGCGCTGGAGGGGGATTTCTCTCCGGTCACCCTTTATGTCAACAATCTCGACACGCCCGGCTTTATTGGGGCCCTAGGTGCCCTTTTGGGTAAGGCCGATATCAATATCGCGACCTTCCATCTCGGCCGTCAAAGCACAGGTGGTGAGGCGATTGCTCTGATCGGTGTCGACTCAATCCCTCCGGCAGACGTCGTTTCGAAACTTCGCAACATGAAGCAGGTTCGCTACGCCAAGGCTCTGACATTTTAGCACAGGATTCTCGATATGAAGGGCGAGAGCGCTACCTCTCATCTTATGTCGAATACCAGAGATCCGGACATTAGCTACATCATTGAAATGGCGTGGGATGATGAAACCTCATTCGACGCTATTCGTGCCCAAACCGGCCTTCTCGAAAAAGACGTCATCGCGATCATGCGCCGCGAAATGAAACCGTCCAGCTTTCGGATGTGGCGGACGCGTGTGACGGGTCGCAAGTCCAAACACGCACAGAAAAATTGAATCTGAAATCAGTGCCTTAGCCAATTAGTCCATAAGAGTCAGAACTCTAGGACTTGCTCTCCCCCGCAAATCGGATTCTGATTCGTTTACCAAACAAAACACGGATGAGTTGATTATGGCGATGACACAGAGACAGGTTTTAGAGATGTGGCGCAAGGCTCTGACAGCTTATGTCCGCTCCGATGAGAACGACATGACGGCGCGCCAACAGGCCGTTCTCATGACCGTTGCTCTGACGCCCGGCCCGCATACGGTACGTGGGCTATCGGCTCAGCTCAACATCGCGAAACCCGCTGTAACACGCGCTTTGGATGTCCTTGAAAGAAACCGACTGATTAAGCGCACACCGGACCAAAGTGATCTTCGCAGCATCCATGTTGAGCGCACTTTGGAAGGCACAGCTTGGTTGCGCCATTTCGGAAGCCTTATTCTCGCCGCAGAAGCCGGAGAGATTGCGGGCTCTGAGATGGATGAACAAGGGCGCGCCGTCGCCTAGCTAGGGCGATATATGCCAAACCCTAAAACGGATCCGCGTCTCAATCTGCCTTCGGGTGGTGACCACCTTCCAATGCAAGTGACAGCCGGTGTAACCGCGCTGCGAAAAACACCTCAACCTGACGGTGAAATGGTCAGTCAGGCGCTTCATGGTGAAACCATTATTTTGCATCATGAGGAGGGCGAGTTTGGTCTCGTCCAAAACCAATCTGACGGCTATGTTGGCTGGGCGTTAATGGAGGCGCTATCTGCGCCCGTATTGACCCCGACCCATCGCGTGAAAGTGCCCCGTCTCCATGTCTATGCTGAGCCATCCATCCGCGCGGCTCCACACTTTGTTATTGGTATTGGCGCACGTCTTGTTAGCGCCGATCAACGCGAAGGACGCTATTTGAGATGCGAGCGTGCAGGCTGGGTTCGCGAGGATCTTGTTGCCCCGATAGAGATCCTTGAAGCTGATCCGGCAAGCATAGCCGAGCGCTTTGTCAGTACGCCGTATTTGTGGGGCGGGCGCGATTGTCTCGGCCTTGACTGTTCAGGGCTGATCCAAGTCGCTTTTGATGCCTGCGGCATAGCCGTTCCGCGCGACAGTGACATGCAGTTTGACTGGCTCGGCGTCGCGATACCAGATTGGGAGATACAAGGCGCGTTGCGCCGAAACGATCTTGTCTTCTGGGACGGCCATGTCGGCATTATGCTCGATAGCGAGACGTTGCTTCACGCGAACGCCAATCACATGGCTACGGCTGTTGAGCCTGTTTCGGAAGCTATTCAGCGAATTGCGAGGCTTTACGGCGATCCCATCGGCGCAAGGCGCATCAATTTGTCAGAGCAGGTGGGTACCCAACCGGATTGGTTGCCAGTCTAAACGTGCCTATTCTTCAACTGGTTCTTCAACAGTTTCGGCGTCGCCTTCTGCATCGGTAGCTTCGCCTTCAACAGACTCTTCTTCTACAGGCGGCAGAGGCTCAGGCATTGCGGGCGCGCTGCCATAGGTCGCCAGATAAGCGAGGACATTGGCGCGTTCTTTATCACGGTTCAGACCGGCAAACGCCATGCTGGTGCCGCGGGCATAGTTACTCGGGTTTTCCAACCAAGCATCCATGTTTTCCCATGACCAGTTGCCACTTGTATTCGAAAGCGCACCTGAATACCCAAACCCGGGGATGGCCTGCTTGTCAGCGCCCATAATGTTATAGAGGTTTGGTCCGGTCCCGTTTGACCCGCCTTGCTCAATGGTATGGCAAGACGCACATTTGGCTCTGAAGCTACGCGCTCCGGCATTCGCGTCCGCATTTAGGAGCAGCAGCCCAAGATCGTAAATTTCCTCGATAATCTCTGTCGCAGCGCCTAGTTCAGGAATGTCGACGCGGAACGCAAAGTTCTTCTCTGCCCATTCATTGGCTGAAGCATATTCTTTTTCATATGCGTGAGACGACACATTATGAAAGAACATCGCGGAGACTTCGCGCAGGCCCATAACAACGAGGACTGCTGCGAGGATTGCGCCAAAAATTTTATTAAAACCAAGTTCGCCCATTTGGGTTCCCAATGAAATCTATCTCTTGCGTGGGCCTATATGCACGCTAATCGTTGCTAATCAATATAAAGAAGTGTGTCAGATCGCGCGCCGTCTATTTCAGCGACAAAGCCGCGCACTTCCTGCAGAGTGATCAACAGCATGACTCCCCTGACCATCATACCCGCCCGATTAGCCTCGACACGTCTGCCCAATAAGCCGCTTGCAGATATTCATGGTGTGCCGATGATCGTGCGTGTTTGCCAGCGCGCAAGGCTCGCGAAGACTGGGCCTGTTCTCGTCGCTGCTGCCGAAAAAGAGATCGCAGACACCGTTCAAGACGCAGGATTTGAAGCTGTTTTAACTGACCCGGATCTTCCTTCAGGGTCAGATCGCGTTTGGGCTGCCCTGCAAACCTATGACCCGCATGGCTCGTATGATGTTGTCATCAATCTTCAGGGTGACATGCCGACAATCGATCCAGATATGCTCGACGTCCTTCTCCCATGCCTTAACGGCGGTGCTGATGTCGCAACTCTGGCAGCAGAAATTACCCATCAGTCCGAACGAGACGATCCGAACGTGGTCAAGGTCGCACGCGCTGCAAACAATCGTGCACTCTACTTTAGCCGCGCAACGATCCCGCATGGTGATGGGCCACTGCTGCATCACATCGGGGTTTATGCGTATAAGAGAGAGGCGCTCGAGCGGTTCGTCAGCCTATCGCCCAGTTCGTTGGAACAACGCGAGCGTTTGGAGCAACTCCGCGCTCTTGAAGCGGGGATGCGCATCGATTGTGCTTTGCTTAACGCAGAAGCGCCTAATGGGGTTGATACACCGGCTGATTTGGACGCAGCCCGCTATTGGTATCAGAAGAGGGGCCTGTCATGAGCACATCTGGAAACGTCATAGCCTATCAGGGTGAACGCGGATCAAACTCTCATATTGCTTGCAAAGAGGTTTTCCCGGACTTTGAAGCGGTCCCCTGTCGCACGTTTGAAGACGTTTTCGCCGCTGTCGAAGCAGGAGATGCACGGCTTGCGATGATCCCCGTCGAAAATACGATTGCGGGTCGTGTCGGCGATATTCATCACCTTCTACCGGGTTCTAGTCTGCACATGATTGGTGAGCACTATATGCGGATTAAGTTCCAGCTTATGGCGCTGCCCGGCGTAGAAATCGAAGAGGTTAAGCGGGCCTATTCCCATGTCATGGCCCTTGGGCAATGTCGCAATTATTTGCGCGCACGGGGGATTACTGCGGTTACGGCTGCCGATACCGCGGGTGCTGCGCGTCTGGTTTCGGAGCGCGGCGATAAGACGGCTGCTGCCATTGCGCCCTCTCTCGCGGCTCAGGAGTATGGTCTCCAAATTCTAGCCTACGATATCGAAGACGCGCAGCACAATACGACCCGGTTTGTGATCATGGCGCGCGAGCCCGTCGACTTTCCTGTCAATGAGGGCCCCGCGGTCACTGCCTTTCTCTTCCAGGTGCGCAATATCCCATCAGCACTCTACAAAGCCCTTGGTGGCTTCGCGACAAATGGCGTGAATATGACCAAACTTGAAAGCTATCAAATTGAAGGGTCCTTCAACGCGTCACAATTCTATGCCGAGATCGAGGGCCACCCTGATGATCGCTCCGTGCAACTTGCTCTCGAAGAACTGGGCTTCTTCTCTTCAAGTATCAAAATTTTGGGCGTCTACCCGGCTCATCCGGCGCGTGAGCGATTTGGTTGAGGTACAGAAATCATGATTCTCGCTCTCCCTAGGGAAGCCTTGCGTGTGCGCCTGTAGCTGGCATCTTCTGCGAAAAGACTTTTCGGAGGAGACATCATGGCGGGAAAGCACGTCATCATCATTGGCGCGGGCCTCGGCGGTCTTTGCGCTGCAATTAAACTTCAGGAAGCCGGGCACACATTCGAAATCGTTGAGAAGATGGATAAGGTTGGCGGCACTTGGGCTCAGAACACCTATCCAGGCGTCGCCTGTGATGTCCCGGTCGCGCTCTATCAATTCAGCTTTGCTCAAAGTGTGAATTGGTCACGCGCTTTCCCGCAGGGTGGTGAAATTCAGGCCTATGCTGAGGAACTGACAGACCGTTACCAACTCCGGCCGAATATCCATCTTGCCGATGAGGCTGTGAGGGCTGTCTGGGATGAAGACGCTCGCCAATGGAGCGTCACGACAGAGAGCGGGCAGATCTTGAAGGGCGATGCCGTCATCGGGGCGCTTGGCCAGCTCAATCGCCCCAACTGGCCGCATATTGAGGGCAAAGACGATTTCCAAGGCGTCATTACGCACTCAGCGGATTGGGATCACTCCATCGGGATGGAAGGCAAGCGCGTCGGGATGATCGGCTCGGCGGCCAGCGCCATCCAGATCATTCCCGAACTTGCCAGCACCGCGTCTCATCTCACCGTATTTCAGCGTAGTCCAAACTGGGTCATTCCCCGCCGCGATATTCCGATGTCGCCGGAAGAGGGCATGCTGCTCATGACCAACCCCGAACTTGCCATGAAAATCGGGGCGATGAACCGTGAACTGATCTATGAAAATGCCGATGAGTTTTTCTGGCAGGCTTTCAAATGGACCCCGGAAGGTCGCGCCGCGTATCACACGATCGCAACCAATCACATGAGTGAGCAAGTCGCTGATCCAGATCTGCGCGCCAAACTGACCCCGGATTATCCTATTGGCTGCCGCCGTATCCTGATCTCAGATGACTATTTCCCGGCTCTTTGTCAGGACAACGTCACGCTGGAAACCGATCACATCGACCGCATCACCGCGACAGGTATCACCACGAAGTCCGGCCATACCCATGACCTCGACGTGATTGCTTTCGCTACTGGATTTGAAACAACAGGCTGGAAATGGTCCGTCGACGTTCAGGGCCGTGATGGCAAACACTTGAATGAGGTCTGGAGCGATTATCCCGAAGCGTATCTCGGGATCACAGTCACGGATTTCCCCAATCTCTTTGTGCTCTATGGCCCGAATACCAATCTCGGCCACAACTCCATCACCTTTATGTTGGAGCGTCAGGTCGAATACACGGTCAAAGCGCTTGATGGCCTCGATAAGGTTGGTGCAAAGGCTCTAATGCCGACGCGCGCCGCTCAGGACCGCTTTAACGCTGAGGTGCAGGCTGATCTTGATAAGACGGTATGGGCCGACCCTGCGTGCAACAGTTGGTACAAGAATGAGCACGGTAAAATCACGCAAAACTGGTCTTCGAATACAAAAGATTACGCAAAAGCCGTCGCCGATGTGAACATCGACGATTATGAGTTGATCTAGCGTCTAATCATTCAGCGCGGCCGCACGCGTAGCCTTAAGATCGGCGCATCAGCCTCGGCACCCCGCCTTCTCTAGCGCTGGCCATGCGCGCAAGAAACTGTCTGAGCTGTGGAACCCCGTCAGCCGCGAGCAGCCCAAGCGTGCGAACCGGCTTTGTCAGCATAAGGTCATTTGAGAACAGGCGATCAATGCCATCAAGGGCCAGCGCCGAGCTGTGGCCCTCAAAGTGGCGCGCTCGGGAATAGCGCTCCAAAACGCTGCCTGAGCCAATATCCAACCCAACTCTCATAGCGTCTTCGATCACTTCAATCAGTGCCGCAACGTCTCGCATGCCTTGATTAAGGCCTTGACCAGCAAGCGGGTTCACCCGTCGAACAGCATCTCCAACCAAAGCGGCACGAGGTCCTGTCAACGATCGCGCGAGTTGCAAAATCAGGGGATAGCTTCCGGCCTCGCCTTCGATTTCCATCGTTCCGGAAAAGTCAGAGAACCGCGCATTTAGCTCTGCTTCCACTGCGTCTTTTCCCATCGCGATCAGGGCTTCTGCTGCGCCGCGTTTCATGTACCACGCCAGATTTGCCCGATCTCCCTGTAGCGGAAGCGTCGCGAAGGGGCCCTCTGGCGTAAACAATTGCCGCGCAAGACCGAAATGCGGTTCTGAGAGTTTCACATTCGCTGTGACCACAGACTTCTTATAGTCGCGCCCTTCGGTCTGAATGCCGAGGGCCTGTCTGACCGGCGATTTAACGCCGTCACAGCCAATGAGCAGGCGCGTCTCAAGGCGGCGGCCATCTGCAAGCGTAATGCGATTTCGGCTTGGCTGACAGTCAAGCTCTGCGAAGAGGGCGGGGGTCAGCACCTCAATATTCGTAGCCGTACCAACCTTGTCATCAAGCGCGCGTTGGAGCGGCTCTGCCATCACCATATAGCCGAGCGGTTCACCCGTCTCGCCAAGGTCATCATCTTTGAAGAGTACAGAGGGCGTGCCAAAAAAGTGCGTTCCGCCATCAACGGCCTCAAGCCCAAGAAGCGGTTCACTTGTTTCGAGCAGTGCCTCTGTAATCCCGAGACTGTCTAAAAGCGACCAGCTGCCACTCACCACAGCGAAATTGCGTCCATCGCGGTGGCGGGACGCACTCGGATCGCGGGCATCAATAAGGACAACGTCCACGCCGCGCTGTGCCAGACCTAGGGCGAGCGTCGAGCCCATCGGCCCAGCTCCAACAATAACGGCGTCTCTGACAGCAGTACTCATCATCGTGAAATAAGACGGCGCTCTAAAACAATCCATCCCTGACGTACAAACGGGCGTTTGGGTCGCACACTGCATCATTTTTGTTCACTCTGCTTTTTGCAGCGCAACATCGTCTTTTTAATTCTGGCGCACCTTTGGGCAGACCCGCTTAGATTGTGGGATTGATAACAGTCTCTGGGAGAATGGGCATGAAATACTGGTTTGGTAAAACAATGCGAGGGTTGGCTTTGCTCTCCGCAACTGGATTGGCAGCTTTATCTGCAACGGCCGAGGCAAGCGACGTGAGTGCCTATGTAGACAGCACCTATCTCTTCTTGATTGGTGGCCTGATAGTGATGTTCATGGCTGCAGGTTTCCTTTGTCTTGAGGCTGGTCTTGTGCGGTCCAAGAATGCCTCGATGCAATCGCTGAAGAATGTGTCGCTCTTTTCGGTGGCTGGTCTGATGTTCTGGCTGATCGGCTACAATATGGCTTATCCTGCCAACACAGTATTGGGCGGTCTCTTTGGTATTCCGAGTCCAATATGGGTCGGCGAGGACTCGCTCGAGACGGGCTACGCCTCTCACTCTGATTGGTATTTTCAAATGGTGTTTGTTGCCACAGCCGCATCAATCGTTTCAGGAACCGTCGCTGAGCGTGTGAAGCTCTGGCCGTTTCTTGCGTTTGTCGCTGTTTTGACCGCTTTCATCTACCCAATTGTGGCAAGCTGGGAGTGGGGTGGCGGCATCCTTGATAGCCAGTTCGGTTTCTCTGACTTTGCCGGATCGACGCTCGTCCATTCTACCGGGGGCTGGGCGGCTCTGATCGGCGCGATTGTCATCGGACCACGGGCCGGCAAGTATTTCGGTGACAAGGTGAATCCGATGCCGGGCTCGAATATTCCACTCGCAGCCTTGGGAACATTCATCCTCTGGTTTGGTTGGTTTGGATTTAATGGGGCGTCTCAACTCGCAGCAGGAACATTCGACGATATCAATGCCGTTGCAAAAATCTTTGCGAATACGAATATGGCCGCTGTCGGTGGCGTTCTTGGTGCGATGGTGCTGACAACTATTCTCTACAAAGGCAAAGTCGATCCAACCATGGCCTTTAATGGTGCGATTGGTGGTCTGGTTTCGATTACAGCAGAGCCACTTGCTCCTAGCATGGGCGCGTCGGTCCTGATCGGTGCTGTTGGCGGTGTTCTCGTCGTCCTGACGATCCCACTTTTGGATAAATTCAAAATTGACGACGTCGTTGGCGCAATCCCTGCTCACCTTGTTTGCGGTATTTGGGGCACGATTATCGTCGCTGCGTCTTACGGCAACGTCATCATGATCCCTGCGCCTGATGCGGAAGGTGCGATTGGTGTGAGCTATGTCGGGCAGCTTATCGGCGTTGGCTTAACCGCAGTCTTCGTCTCAGCCGCCTCCTTTATCGTCTGGTACGGACTCAAGATGACCGTAGGTGTGCGCGTCAGTGAAGAAGAAGAACAACTTGGCCTCGATCGTGCCGACACAGGTGTCGAAGCCTATCCGGAGTTTGCCTCCTAGGCGCTCCACAGATTTACCGAAGCCGGGTGTTTTCTTTCTCCTGACCCGGCTTCGGTCACCAGTACGCCTTCCGGTTTGTTTCGCGGAGGCGTTTCCTCCCGACTGACCCCACCCGCAAGGTGGGGTCTTTTTTTGATCGTTAGCTGATAAAAAATACTCCGAAGCCGGATAATTAATATTGACACATAAATGTCATATAAGTTACCCATGCACTATGTTACAGAAATATGACAATAGAAAATCAAGCTTGGCGCTAGCACTTGCGGCGACGAGCAGCCTTGCATTTACACACATGGCAACGGCACAGAGTGACGTGCCTTGCACAGCCAATAATGGCTATGCGTCGGATCTATCAGCCTATGTTCAGGAAATTGACAGTTGCTTGTCAGTTGCCCCTTCGACTGAACGTGAGATCGAAGAAGAACTTCTATCGCGGATAAACGCCCTGCGTGCGCAAGAAGGTTTGGACGCCCTCATGCGTCGCGACAGCCTCACCGACGCAGCACGAGCTCACGCGCTCGACATGTCCGCGCGCGATTTCGCGGCCCATACTGATCCAGAGGGTCGAGACCACCTGTTCCGGATACGGGCTCTGGACCGTCAAACGCTGATTGGTGCCAGTGGTGCCGCCGTTTTAAAGACCTCGGCCGGGACTGATGGAGGTGATCTCTTCGTCTTGCTTCAGGAAGATGAGCAGAATAACGCGAATATGCTCAATGCGTCCTTCACCGATCTCGGATTCGGAATCGTCCGCGATGAGCAGGGCTTAAGCGTCACAGTATTATTTGCCGATGTCCGCGGTGAGCTGAAACAGCCAATGCCTTTGAATTTCGCAGGCTATGCTTCGGTTCAAACGGCTCTGTTCGATGAGCGCAGCCGTAGTCGGGAGTGGGGTCTGACGGATCAGGCAACGGGCGAGTTGCTCGCAAAAGGCAAAGGTCGTCGCATCGGTGCAGATCGCCTGATTAGCGCTGAGACAGCAGCTTTGGATATTCTCGTTGAGAATGGCGCCACTACATATGCTTTAAAAGGACCTCTGGTTTCAGCGCGCCAGTAAGCTCTAAAACCTCAATCAAAGAACACATGAGGGGCGAAACAGCAGTTTCGTCCCTTATTCTATTCGCTCAATCTCAGGTGCCTTTGCCCCAGTCCATGCCCATGGACTTCTTCATCCAGTCCGCAAATGTCGCTGGCTTCTCCAGCGCTTGCGGATCAAGCGTGCCAAAAGCGATTAAAGGGCCGTTTGACGTTTCAAGCCGAATGCCGCTGAGTTGCTGATGCGGATTGCCCCAGTTTCCATAAGAGGTCTTTGGGTCCACGATCAGCATAAGTCGGTCGCCACCCTTGCCGTCTTCGTCACGACCGAAAATCAGGCCATACACTTTCTCGCGTCCAAACAGGCCATAAGAGGTGGCTTGTGATTTTCCGTCGAGGAGGACCTCATCATGGGTCAACCGACGCCGCCACTGCAAAACGTGCATCCGATCGTCGATGACGATTTTGATATCAACTTGGTGTAGTCCTAAGCGAACAATGTCAGCGTGCATGGGAGGCCTCTTTTATGTTTATTGATAAACAATAATTTTATGAGGTCCAAATGTCAACAAAAAAGCCCGGCATGACCGCCGGGCTTTTCTGAAAACGGTTTGATCGATCTTACTGGCCAGCAAGGCGCAAGAAGCGATTACGCAGATCTTTGTCAGTCTTAAAGACCCCAGTGAATTGGGTCGTAATGGTGGCGACATTCTTGTGGTGAACGCCACGTGTCGTCATACACTGGTGCTTCGCATCAACCAGGACAGCGACACCCGCAGGCTGCAGAGCTTCTGTAATACAGTCTGCGACCTGAGCCGTCATGGTTTCCTGAGTTTGCAGACGCTTGCCGAAAATCTCAACGACGCGCGCAATCTTCGAGATGCCGACAACGGCACGTGTTGGCATGTAAGCGACGTGGGCTGTTCCGAGGATCGGAACCATGTGGTGCTCGCAATGGCTTTCGACGTCGATGTCTTTCAGCATGACAATATCATCATAGCCTTGAACATCTTCGAAGGTCCGCGAAAGCTCTTTCACAGGGTCCATATTGTAACCGGCAAAGAACTCTTGATAGGCTTTCACAACACGTTTGGGCGTGTCGATCAGGCCTTCCCGGCGCGGGTCATCACCCGTCCATGCAAGCAGAGTTTTAACCGCTTCCATCGCTTCTTCCATGCTGGGGCGTACGACAGGATCGGCGTCTGAAATTTCGTCTCTTGGTGTAATGGCATCCATGGCCATGGTCATCTTCCTTAAGCTGAGGGACGGAGGTCGAGCCGGGGCCTTCCCGTAAACCTATCAGGGTTATGGAAGAACCGGACTTAACGCCCGCCCGGAGTTGTACCCTCAGGGCGTGGTGTGGATATAAGGCCTTTTCGCCGAACATTCCAGACTCCTCTACGATGGCCTCACCAAATCGGATGACTCAAACTTATCCGGCTGCGCGCTTTTTCAAAACCGGCTTGCGCGCGGTCTTGATCTTAGGAGCGACCCCGAAGGTCACGCATATGCCCTTGCCAGCGCCTTTGGCCACATAGAGGGCCTTGTCTGCAAGGCTGAGCGTTTGGCTGGGCGACTTTCCATGGGTTGGAAAACGCGCATGACCAATTGAGGCGCCAATTCGAAGCACTTGTCCGTTTGCAGGGTAGGGACGCGAAATAATCTCGATCAGCCGCGTGCCGTATTCGTTCATCTTTTGTAGACTTGTCTCCGACGAGGGCGCCACGACAAGGAATTCATCGCCACCCAGTCTTATCAACATGTCATCGGCCTCAGTCACTTCCTTAAGACGTGCCGCCGCGGCCTTGATCACATAGTCTCCAGCATTGTGCCCGAATGTGTCATTGATGGATTTGAAGCCGTCGAGATCGATCAGCAGGAAGTCATACTTCGTTTTGGCGGGCCCAAGCTCGCGGAAAAACTGTTGCAGACGATTGCGGTTTCCAAGACTGCTTAACTGATCATGCGTCGCCTGGTGCGCTTCGTGTTGCAGCATGTCGCGCATATGTTGGCGCGCAATTTCGGAGTGGTTTGCCATGATGAACGCGCAAAATGCCGTCATCAGAAACGCCCCAAGCAGGTTTGCAAACATGGCGGTTGCGTGTTGCTGTGTGGTGATCTCGGTCACTGGAAGAATACCAATCTGAGGAGCAATAATCGCGACCGCCAGAAATAGGAGGACATTCAACGCAATCACAGTCAACGCCGTTCTCACCGATAGCACCATCATTGCGGCAACGGGTATCCCGATAAGAATTGGAACCGTCGGGCTACTAAACCCACCCGTAAAAATCGCTTCTGCCCATAACCCTGCACAAAACGCCGTGAAAAATGCCGTGATCCGTTTGTTGAACGTCTCTAAATTCTCGGCTGATTTGTAAACAAGGATAAAGATGGCCGCTAGAAATAGGCTTGTGGCGTAATTAACGAGGCCAACACGGCTAAAACCGAACACAACGAATTGGACAGCCGTCAAACCAACGACGATTGCGAGGGCAATCCTTAAAATGGCTCGAACGCGGAGACGGCGAATCTCGTCAGGCCCCACCTGCCAAAGGTCATCATCCTCCGGCGAGATCAGACTCTGCAGCCCCACAAAACGCACAATCTCTTTTCTCATGAACGCCACAATGCCAGAAGGGCTCTAAATTAGCCTTTCCCGGGGACGAAAATCTTCTTTATGTTATTAACGAATACGCTCGCGGCGACGTCGCAGAACGTCTCAATTTCATCTCTGTCACGACTTGGCCCAGCGTTACACTTGGCGCGGACGAAGAGTGTGTTAGGTGATGGCTTTGAGAGTGATTGTGGAAGCAACAGATATGACTGTGATGAGTGACAGTGATGCCCTGCAGGGCATGGAACCGATGCAAACGATCGATGTTCGTGAGGTCTTTGGCCTCGATACGGACATGGTGGTGCACGGGTTTGATGAGCGAACCGAATATGTCCCTGCCATTGATGAGAGCTATCGCTTTGATCCTCAGACGACGCTCGCGCTGCTTGCGGGTTTTGAGCATAATCGTCGTGTCATGGTCCAAGGCTATCACGGCACAGGGAAATCCACGCACATTGAGCAGATTGCGGCGCGCCTGAACTGGCCGATGATCCGGGTCAACCTCGACAGCCACGTCAGCCGGATCGACATGGTCGGCAAAGACGCCATCGTCTTGAAGGATGGCCAGCAGATCACTGAGTTCCGTGAGGGCATTCTGCCATGGGCTCTGCAACGCCCTGTCGCGATCACATTTGATGAATATGATGCTGGTCGACCAGACGTGATGTTTGTGATCCAGCGGGTTCTGGAAGCGAGCGGGAAGCTAACTCTGCTCGACCAGAATCGTGTGATCGCTCCAAATCCGTATTTCCGCCTCTTTGCGACGACGAACACAGTCGGCCTCGGTGATACGACAGGGCTCTATCATGGCACCCAACAGCTCAATCAGGGCCAGATGGACCGCTGGAGCATTGTCACCACGCTAAACTACCTCGAGCATGACGCCGAAGTTGAGATCGTTTCAACCAAGGCGACCAATGTCGACAAAGATATGCTTGGTAAAATGGTGACGCTCGCTGATCTGACCCGAAACGCTTTCATGAATGGCGATCTCTCAACTGTTATGAGCCCGCGGACTGTCATCACATGGGCTGAAAACTATGCCATTTTCGGCGATCTCGGCCATGCCTTCCGCATGACCTTCCTTAACAAATGTGACGAGCTGGAGCGCCCTCTGGTCGCTGAGATGTACCAGCGCTGCTTCGCAGAAGAATTGCCCGAAAGCGCGCTCATGGTGAAGGTGGCTTAATCCTTCGGCACCTGCGTGATCAATCTCGCGCTGCGTTGCCCAGAGACATAGGCCCAGATCCAACTGATTGAGACCGCCATTCGACTACGGTTCCCGATCAGGAAGTAGATATGGGCAAGGCCCCAGACCCACCAGCCGATTGTCCCGCGCAGTTTTGTCCAGCCGAAGTCGATGACCGCTTCGCTTGGCCCGATCGTGGCAAGATTACCAGCGTGGCTGTATTTGAACGGCTTCGTCTCCTTACCCTTGATCTGATTTTTGATGAGCTTGCCGACATATTTGCCCTGCTGCTTTGCCGCTGGTGCGATGCCGGGGACCGGATTGCCTTTATCATCCATAACGGAGGCTGTGTCGCCGACCACAAAAATATTTTCACTGTCAGGAACATTCAGCGTTTCAGTCACAACAGCTCGCCCCGCCCTGTCTGCTTCAATATCCAGCCACTCAGCGGCTTTTGAGGCCCGCACACCTGCGGCCCAAATCGCGGTGTGAGAGCGGATAAACTTATCATTGGCCTGCACGCCTTCCGCATTGATGTCCGTCACGCGGTGATCTGTGAGGATATCGACGCCCAGCTTTTTCAATGCTTTGGCGGCATGGTTTGAAAGGTCCTCAGGCAAGGCCCGTAAGATCCGATCTCCTCCTTCAATTAAAAGAACGCGTGTCCGCCGCGTATCGATCCGCCTGAACTCTTTCGGCAACACTGAGTGTGCTAATTCGGCAATGATTCCAGCGAGTTCGACGCCCGTCGGGCCTGCTCCGATAATCGCAAACGTTTGATGCGCTTTGCGCTCTTCATCGGTTGTAGCAAGTTCAGCCTTCTCAAAAGCGCTGAGAATCCGGCGTCGGATTTTGATCGCATCCTCAAGTGTTTTGAGGCCGGGCGCATATTCTTCCCAATGGTCATTGCCAAAATAAGAGTGTCGCGCGCCCGTTGCCAGGACGAGGCTATCAAACGCGATCGTGTCACCGTTGCTGAGGCTCACCGTCTTGGCGTCCTTATCGACACCACTGACTTCCGCCATGAGCGTGGTGACGTTCTTACACTTGCGCACCAGACGCCTGAGCGGCCAAGCAACATCCGAAGTCGGCAGGATGGTGGTCGCAACCTGATATAAAAGTGGTTGGAAGAGATGATGGTTCTTCTGGTCGATCAGCGTTATTCGAATGTCCCGACGCCCGCGTATTTCATTCACGCAGGATAGTCCGCCAAACCCGCCTCCAACGACAACGACATGATGTTGATCCGTCATAATGACACCCTCATTCATCCAGCAGTCCATCTGCTCTCGATGTCAGCGCATGTGCGCCTCTGCTCGATCACGGTCAACCGCGTCTGCAATCACGTTTAATCTCGTGGATGTGAGGAGGCGTGAGGGCCAGGCGCTGAACCCATTCAGTAAAAGATCAAGCTTCGCCCGCCGTCTCAAACATCGCGGCTTCCATAGCCTCTTGCGGTGTCTTGCCAGCCCAAATGACAAAGTTGAACGCTGGGACAAACATATTCACCGCATCCAGACCGGCTGCCAGAACGGCACGGACCTCACCAGTATCAGGTTCTGCGCGGTCCAGCATCGGCAGCGCATGTCGGAAAATGATGACCTGTTCTTCAGCCCAGAAATCAAAGTGACCTAGCCATAGCCGCTCATTCGCCATCATCACCAGTTCTGCGATCTGCAGGCGCCGTGCAGCTGTGGGTTTAACGTCAAGCGTGATTGAGAAGTGGAGGGCCGGTGGCTCCGCGCGATTTGCAAATAAAGCCCCCATGTCGCCCCAGCGTGTCGCGGCGATGCATTGCAGGCTCTGATCGTCTTCATCGCGCTGATAGTCCCAACCGGCTTCCGCGAGACAGCTCTCAATTAACTCGAGTGCATCAATGCTCTGCTGCTCAGATTGGCTAAGAGATAAGCTCATGGGATCCCCTTTTCGAATCAGGGTGATCTGGTGACCACACTTTAGAGGCTAGCATGGCGGATGAGGCGCGCAAGAGTCTTGGTTAAA
>JBCCDF010000029.1:0-16895 GCA_039030935.1 Pseudomonadota bacterium
AGACCACCCCACTGAGCGTCTGTTGTGGCTGTAATGATGGACGATCCCGTTTCTTCATCATTGATCGCGGCACGAGCTGTAAAGCGAATGGGTGAGGCTTCAGTGCCAATTGCTTCGATTTGAGAGCCTCGAGCGATAACCAGATAGTCGTCGGTGGCTGTTGCTGTTCCTGTTTCAGACGCCCCAAAGAAGCGAACTCCCTCAGCAACGCTCAAAGTCACAGAGGTTCCAGCGCCAGCGCCAGTATCTTGACCGATAAAGACAGGTCCGCTCAGTGCGATTGTCGTATTGGCCGGGATAGAAACGTCCGACGTGACTGTTCCGCTGAGCGCGCAGACATCAACATCAGAAAACCCATCAGCGGCGACCGCTGCAAATGTCGTCTCAGTGGTCCCTGTCGGGCATCCAGCGGTTGGGACCAGGTTGATTGTCGATGGGGGTGGCGGAGGAGGCGGTGGGGGTGGCGGTGGCGGAAGCGTTGGCGTCGTTGGCGCGCCTGGTGAAGAAATATCTGTGTCAGAACACCCCGTCAGCGCAAGTGCCGCCGCACTCGCTAGAATGGCCAGTTTAAACGTCGTACCGGTCTTCATGTGGATCTACCCTTTTCGAGCAACATTGCTTGATTTTTCTCAAACGCAGGCAACGGACCGAGTCAGCCCACCCTCGTTCGCGACGGGCGATAGCAGTGAGTTGCGACCTTTTTTGAACAGTTTTCTAAAGGAATTGTGACGGTTACGACCCGCTTAATAAGCAGTAAATGACTGAATATTGACGATTTTTTATCCCGACACGGACAATCTTTTAAAGCGAGACTCTAATGATTTCAATCGCTCGCCACCGTACGCTCCGCTGAAAGAACAGCAGCAATTGGAACCTCGAATAGGGCTCCATCACGGGAAAAGAAAAATGTCTCATTGTCCCATGACAGACCCGCCCCGAATTCAATCGCGGACGTATTGATGAAAGACCCGAGATTGATGGGCGTCTGCCACGACCCCTCGCTGTCGCGCTCTGATATCCATAGATCAACCCCTCCAAATTTTGGCTGTCTATGGGAATAGAAAATCACCCAGCGACCCAACGGATCCATCGCTATGTGATCGTCAGAAAGCCGGTCATTGAAACCTTCAGGCATCGTCTCAGACGCCCATTCTCCCTCTGAATTCAATCGCGCTTGCATGACATCATACCCGCCACTGCCTGAGCGGGAATGGTTTGTCACAAAGAGCAGCAAGCCGTCTTCTGTCGTCGCTGTGCCGATTTCATTCGCGCCAGTATTGACTTGCGGCATGGGCAGTGGCTCAGCCTCGTCAAATCGCCCCTGCCCGAGATAGACTGCGCGCCAGATATTCAGATCACTCGCCCCTTCCCGTCCGGGATAGGCTGCATTTGATGAGAAATAAAAAGCGTCATCGAAACGACTGAAGTGCGGCCCGGTCAGCATTCCGCGATGAGGCAAATCAACCTCAGCAGGTTCACTCCAGCCCGCCCCTTCACGCTCAACAAAGTACATCAGCGTCTGATCGCCTTCTTCTTGAACGAACACTCGGATACCATCGGGAGCTTCCGTCATCGAATAGGCGCGGGTAAACGGCGTCGGCTCCGGCGCATCTGGAAAAACACGAATGGGCTCAACAGGCTGATCTCCATTGCATCCGCTCAGCGCGATAAAACTAAGTGAAACCAAAAACGCAGCGATGATTTTCATGACGGGTTTCCTGAAAACTCAAATGGGACAAGTTCGGAGAGCGAGGCTCGATCCGCGTCCTAGCCTGAGGCTCCATGGAATGCAGGTGAAGGTTTTGTGAAAACGACGACACCCTCATGATCGTTCCATGACTTGCCGGGATCAGCACAGCGCATTAACCACACTCCCATATCTAAAATTTTTTCATGAAAGAGTCTCGATGCGCCTGATCGTTCGCTCAGCCCTTGTGTCCGCGGCCCTCGCTATGTCGTCGCCGCCCTATCTTATGAATGCCTCAGCTCAGAGCGAGGAACAGACGACCGATAGTCTTGAGGCAATCATCGCGGATTATGACGTCTTCGCCCGCCAAGGCAGCCCGGATGCGCAAGCCAGAAACGAAGACCGCAAGCCTGAGCGCTGGCCGACAGTGACACCCGAATATATCGCAGAGCGCGCGGAAACAGCATCCGATCTGCTCGCGCGGATAGATGCACTCGCAGAGAACGCGCAAAACGCAGGCCCCGAAATCGCAATTCTGCGCCACCTGCTCAGCACGGATATCGACGCTTACCGATACGACACCGCGCGCATTCCCCTCGTCGGCGATTGGGGCTTCTTCGCTAACCCTCACTTTACCGCTGGCCGCACACGGCTCACCAACGAAGAAGATGCAAGAGCCTGGATTGCGCGATTAAGGGACGTCCCGCGCTTCTTCGAAGAAAACGTCACCAATATGCGTCGTGGCATCGCCACCGATTGGACAGCTCACTCTGACCCACTGAACACAGCAATGGATCAAATCCGCGAGCAAGTCGTCACCGATCCGGAAGACAGTACGCTATATATGCCCTTTGAATCTCTAAGCGCTGGCCGCCTAAGCGACGAGAAAATCGCCGCTTTACAAACCGAAGGACGTGCTGCTGTTATGGAGGCTGTCGCAGCCTATGAAGCGACGCTTCAATTCCTTGAAACAGAATATCTTCCAGCGTCACGAGCGGGTCCGGGCCTTGCAACACTTGAAGGCGGGCAAACGGCCTATGCCGCAGCCGTAACGTATCACACGGCCGGCTCGAGTTTAACGCCTGAAGATGTCCACGCGCTCGGTCTGGAAGAGGTCGCCCGTATTCGTGCAAACATGGAAACCATTATCGAGGAGGTCGAGTTCGACGGCAGCTTCGCAGAGTTCACAGATTTTCTACGCACCGACCCTCAGTTTTACGCTCAAACGCCTCAAGAGCTCATCGCTGAAGCCTCTGAAATGAGCAAGCGGCTTGATGGTCTTATGCCGAGCTGGTTCGCCCGCCTGCCACGCCTCCCTTACGCCGTGCAGGCCGTACCCGCGTCTATTGCACCGGGTTACACGACCGGTCGTTACTCCAGCGGCGATCTAGGCGAAGGGCGTGCCGGCACTTATTGGGTCAACACGTATCGCCTGACACAGCGCCCGCTTTATGAACTGCCCGCCCTCTCCGCACACGAAGCCGTTCCCGGTCATCATCATCAGATTGCGATCGCACAAGAATTGGAAAACGTCCCCGAGTTCCGCCGGACTTATTATGCGACAGCCTTCGGTGAAGGCTGGGGCCTCTATGCTGAAAAACTCGCAGGCGAAGGCGGCTTTTACCGCACGCCGTATGAGCGCTTTGGCCAGCTCTCTTATGAGATGTGGCGCGCCTGCCGCCTTGTCGCAGACACAGGTCTGCATTGGTACGGCTGGTCACGCGAAGAAGCCGAGACCTGTTTTAAAGAGAACACAGCGCTCGCCCCGCTCAACATTCAGACCGAGGTGACGCGCTATATTGGCTGGCCGGGTCAGGCGACGGCTTACAAAGTTGGTGAGCTCAAAATTTTGGAATTGCGCGCTTACGCCAAGGACCAATTGGGAGAGGCGTTCGATCTCCGCAAATTTCATGATCACTTGCTCGGCGCAGGCGCGATGCCACTCGACGCGATGGATGCGCGCATGAAAGCCTGGGTCGAGACGCAAAAACCAGAGGAGTCCTAGATCGGGACTCGCCTAAGACGCGAAACTGGCACGCGCTTTGCTGCATAAGAGGCGAGTGGACTTTCCATTCTCCATGCAGATTTCTCTCGCCCGGCCTCGCGCCGGGCTTTTTTTATTGAACGGTCCCGCGCTTGAGCATTTCCATGATGCTGGAGAAATCCTTGCCACCAAGCCCCATTTCCGAGAGCGCCGCATACAGCGCTTCAGCTTGCCCACCAAGCGGGGTCACGCCACCGCTCGACATCGCAGCCTCTTTGGCGAGACGGAGATCTTTCAGCATCATGTCGGTCGCAAAACCACCGTCGTAATTCCGATCCGCGGGCGACGCTGGCCCAACCCCCTCTACTGGACAATAGCTCGTCATGGACCAGCTCTGGCCGGAAGATTGGCTGGAAATATCATAGAACTTCTGCGCGTCTAAACCCAGCCGATCGGCCAGAGCAAACGCTTCACATGTCCCAATCATGGACACAGCGAGCAGCATATTGTTACAGATCTTCGCTGCTTGGCCTGCGCCGCTTGTTCCGGCGTAGATCGTTACGCGGCTCATCGGCTCGAGAACCGCTTCAACATCGGCGAAGTTCGGCTCATCGCAGCCAACCATAAAGGCCAAAGTCCCGGCATCCGCTGCCGCCGTCCCACCGGATACTGGCGCATCAGCGGTTCGAAAGTCTTTTTCAGCCTCCCCTGCCAAAAGCGCTACAGCACGAGCGCTCTCAACATCGATCGTCGAACAATCGACAAGCAGCGCCCCCTCTTTCGCATTTGGAAGGATATCAGCCTGATAAACCCCACGAACATGCTTGCCCGCAGGCAGCATCGTAATCACAGCATCTGCGCCCTGCACAGCCTCAGCCGCGGACCCACAGGCGATACATCCAGCCTCTGCCGCGCGCACAAGCGCTTCCGCCGAAAGGTCATAAGCACGAACGGTTTGCCCGGCTTTGGTCTGATTGGCCGCCATGCCCGAGCCCATATTTCCAAGGCCAATAAATGCGATTGTTTGCATAGCGCTTCCTTCCCAACACTTTGAGAGATTGACTACAACGCCTGATCAAAAATGCAAAAAGGCGACTGATGTCTCAATCGCCTTTTCCAACATTAGATTTCGGTATTGCTTTAGAAGCGATAGCCCAAGCCAACCCCGACAACCAACGGATTGATATCGACATCGGCATCGACTGTCGCGCCAAGAGCCGTTGTAAAATCAACTTCAACATCTGTGTTGATCCAGATTTTCTTGACATCAGCATTGAAAGCCCACCCGCCGGGGACCCCGTCAATGTCATAATCGAAGCCGGCTTGTAGTGCGAGACCGAAGCTCGGATCATAGTCAATGCCGTCGGCGACAGAACCCTCATCTTCATTAAAGAAGAACGTCGCATTCACGCCAGCACCCACATAGGGCTTGAACGCGGATCCCGTGTCGAAGTGATATTGCAATGTGAGCGTCGGTGGCAGCAGCCAGACATCACCCAATTCTACTGTCGCATCGGTCAGTGCACCCGGAACTGTGACATTTGTCGCGCTCACATCATGAGGTGTTACGGCCAGAATAAGTTCTGCTGCGATGTTATCGGTGAAGAAGTAGCTGATATCCAGCTCTGGCACGTACTGATCCTCGATGTCGACCCCGCCAGCCAAAGGCGAACCATCAACAGAAAGATCACCACTCTCATCAGGCAGAACGCCAATGATGCGTCCTCGAACCATCCACGGGCTTTCTTGAGCAGACGCGGCGGGGACTGCCAGTGCCCCGACGCTGGTTGCGCCGAGTGCGACAAAAGCTGCAGATTTGAACGACGATAGAGCGAACACACTGCCGTAAAGAAATGACTTCATAAATTACTCCCAAACTGAAAAGCGAGTTTCCCTCACTTTGACGCAAGCAAATGCTCGCATTGGAAGCCATATGCTTTTAGTTTCCAGAGTTTAAAATACTTAGAAGATCATAAATCAATAGCTATAAACTATGAATGAAAGCTCTTATTAATCATCACCCGCATCTACTCCTCCGCTGCGAGCATGGCATCAATTTCTTCCAGCGTCTCGCCAAACTCGTAGGCCATTTCTTCACGCGTTGCCAGGAATTCGCCATGATCGCCAGCCGCCCAATAGCGCGTTACTGAAGAGATCGGTTCGCCATAATCAGGGCCGAACTCTTCAACGGTGATCGATCCATTTGAACCCACCGTCACACGAGGCTGTGGCCCCATCCGCTGTCCAAGCTTAAAAAGCTCCTGAAAGTTGTCCTTGTTATTTGGATAATTCAAGACGCTGTAAGACGTATAGACGTGTTCAAACCCCGCCGCTTGAGCAATCAGGAATGAGGGCGCCTCATCCCAATACTCGCTATCGTGAATAACTTTCAAATAAATATCGATCGCCTCGGGGTCTTCACCGATCCGCCACGCAACATCGTAGTCAGAATACGCCGGGGACAGAATTTCAAGGTCAACCTGCTCAATTCCCGCAACAACCGCTGCAATGTCTGGTTTGAAGGTCATATCCGGCCCGCGCGCAGCATTGCCCCGGGCATCTGAGGCCATCATCATGATGCAGTCCTCATTCACACACTCAATCAGGGGATAAACACCGCGGAACGGCTCTCCGCGCACGAGGGTGACATCAGAAGCACCCGGCCCCTCCACGAGGCCCTCTTCCAAACCTAGTTCGGCGCTTTGTTCAGTTTCACCCGAAACGGTCACAGATGACTCAGGTGTTATCGCTTCCTGCGAACAAGCGACCAGTAGGATGAGAGCGGCAGGATAAATTAGATTCAAGCGCATGTTTGTCTCCAGCTGTACAAGAGCAAGTGTGCATAGAATTGAAGCGTTTTGATAGCCCCACCGGCGCGTTGATTTGCTAGATTTGGCCCACTGAATCAAGTTTTCGCGCTTTGAGCGACCGCAAATCAATCATCTCGAAATCTGTTTGTGATCGGATAGCGCCGGTCCCGCCCGAAATTCTTACCACCGACCTTCACGCCCGGAGGCGCTTGGCGGCGTTTATACTCAGCAATGTAAAGCAGATGCTCGATCCGGCGGACCACGGCTTCGTCATGCCCCTTGGCCAGCAGTTCATCAATGTCAGCCTCCTGATCAACGAGGCCGCGCAAAATATCATCCAGCACTTCATAGGGCGGCAGTGAGTCATCATCGCGCTGATCTTCGCGTAGCTCCGCGCTTGGTGGTTTGGTGATAATGCGTTCGGGGATCACCTCACCAGACGGCCCAAGGGCCCCTTTCGGCACGACCGTATTACGCCATTTCGCAAGCTCAAACACTTCAGTTTTATAGAAGTCTTTCAGAGCGTTATAACCGCCGCTCATATCGCCATAGAGCGTCGCATACCCAACAGCCATCTCGCTCTTATTTCCGGTCGTCACGACCATATGACCAAACTTGTTCGACAACGCCATCAGCGTCACAGCGCGAAGCCGCGATTGGATGTTCTCTTCCGTCGTGCCGGCCTCAAGCCCCTCAAACTGGCTTTCCAGCATCTCATCCAGAGCCGCAACGCCGGGTGCAATATTGATCGTGTCGTACTTGGCAGCCAGAGCGCGTGTACACGCCATCGCATCTTCAAGACTGTCTGAGCTTGTATACTTACTCGGCAACATGACACACCAGACCCGCTCCGGGCCCAGCGCATCGACCGCAATCGCAGCCGTCAGCGCGCTATCAATCCCGCCAGACATGCCGAGCACAACGCCCGGAAACCTGTTCTTATTAACGTAGTCACCAAGCGCCAGCGTTGCCGCGCGATACTCGGCCTCTAACCCTTCAGTCAGCACCGCTTCAGCGCTCGCCGGGATAAATCGATGGGCATCGCCATCATAAGTAACAAGCATCGTTCCCGTTTCAAAATCCCCTAGCAGCTGATGCTCGGTCCCATCATGATCAACGGCATAAGACGCCCCATCAAAGACCAATTCATCCTGCCCGCCCACCTGATTGACGAAGAGGTATGGGATGCCTGTCTTTGCCCACATCGAGAATGTTGTATGCCGCTCGGTCTGGATTGTACGACGCCACGGCGACGCATTCGGTGCGATCAACATTTCTGCCCCCGCCTCATGCAAAGCCGACGGTACACGATCAAACCAGATATCTTCACAAATCGCGATACCGACTTTCACGCCATTAAAATCATGCGTCTTGTGCGGCTCCGTCCCCGCATTGAAAATACGCTTTTCATCGAAGACGCCGTAATTCGGCAGTTCGCGCTTGTCATACCGCGCTTCAATTCGTCCCTCTCGTAGCAAAACGGCAGAATTGTAGAGCTTACCGTCTTCAGCCCACGGACTTCCGATTAGGATTGCCGGGCCAGTCTTCGTGTGGTCCGCGAGCTGACTAATCGTGGTCATGGCGTTTTCAACGGCACTTGGCTTCAGAACAAGATCCTCAGCCGGATAGCCCAAAATGAACAGTTCGGGTAAAACCAGTAAGTCAGCGCCCTTCGCCCGCCCTTCCTCAAAGGCCTCTAGCGCAAGACTGGCATTCCCAGAGATATCGCCAACGACCGGATTGAGCTGAGCCACAAGAATTTTAAGCGAATTTGTCATGATGGCGAGGTAGGTGTTTTCCACTCGCCTGACAATTGGTGCAATCGGCAGATATCAGCCCATTAGCGTTTTCGCCGCGCTTTGTCGGCATAAGGGTTGGCTCCCTGACGGATGATCAATCGGATCGGCACACCGGCCAGATCAAACGCCTCACGAAGCCCATTGATGAGATAGCGTTTATAGGTCTCGGGCATTTGTTTGCCGCGCGAGGCCATCAAAACAAAAGTCGGCGGTCGCGCTTTGATCTGCGCCATATAGCGTGGCTTGATCCGTTTGCCTTGAACACTCGGCGGTGGATTTCGTTCGATCATATAGCGCAGCCAACGATTGAGATCGCCTGTCTTCACCCGCGCACACCAGTCATCATAAGTCTTGGCAACGGCCGGCATGAAGCGCTCCAAACGCTTACCCGTAAGCCCAGAAAGCGTCACCAGAGACGCCCCTTTGGCTTGCGGCAGATGCTCCTTCAAGCGCCGCTCCAGCTCTTTCATCGCCATGCCGTGATTGGTGATCAAATCCCATTTGGACACGACGAAAACCACCGCTCGTCCTTCCCGCAAAGCAAGATCAGCAATTTGCAAATCCTGCTTTTCAAACGCGTCTTCTGGTTCCATGACGAGCGCAACAATATCGGCGTATTTCAGAGAGCGGACGGTCTCACCCGTCGACATTTTTTCGAGCCGCTCATTGACCTTTGCTTTTTTACGAAGCCCTGCCGTATCAACGAGGCGAACCTCGCGCCCTTCCCACGTCCAGCTTAACGTGACCGAATCGCGCGTAATCCCCGCTTCTGGACCCGTCAGCATCCGGTCTTCGCCGATCAGCTGATTGATCAGTGTTGATTTCCCAGCATTTGGACGCCCGACAATCGCCAGCCGGATCGGCTTTTGCTTGGCGGTTTCTTTCGCCGCTTCGATTTCGGCTGCTTCATCTTCTTCGGCGACACCGGCTTTCTCAAGGGCGGCAGTCAGCTGCTCATCGCTCAAGCGAGGATCGTCAATATCAAGCCCTTCAAGACGATCGAGTAGGCCTTCATTGAAACTGTCATTGTCCTCTTCGGCGTCGTCCTCAAGCGCCTTCAGAAAGGCCTCCTCGCCGAGCGCCTCGCGGATACCTGCATAAAGCTCGGCAAGTCCTTCGCCATGGGCGCCCGATAAGCCGACCGGTTCACCCAAGCCCAGTCCCCAGGCCTCACTTATGCCAACATCACCGGCTGAGCCCTCAGCTTTATTCGCCGCCAGCACAATAGGGATATCAGCCTTCCGCAAAATCTGAGCAAATCGCTCATCCATTGATGTAACACCGACGCGTGCGTCGATCAGAAAGAGGGCAATCTCTGCCTCCCGGATCGCGATTTCGGTCTGCGCGCGCATCCGCGCTTCAAGGGACTCATCATAGACGTCCTCAAACCCAGCCGTATCGATCAGCTTCAGCGGCAGATCCGCCAAGCGACCATCGGCTTCCTTCCGATCTCGCGTCACGCCCGGCTGATCGTCAACCAGCGCGATTTGCTTACCGACGAGCCGATTGAAAAGCGTGGACTTACCGACATTAGGACGTCCAACAATGGCAATTTTGAGCGGCATAACCGGTCTATCTTTCTAAAGCTTAGTCCCCGCGACCAAGCAGACTATTCAATCGCAATCAGGCGCGCATCATCGGTCAGAATGATCACCTTGTCCTGAATTGCGATGGGTTCGATGAACACCGGATCTCGAAGATTTAGGCGCTGCAGCTCTTCACCCGTCTGTGGATTCATCGCAATCAGCTCGCCTGTCGAAGACGCCACCAGCAGTCGATCTGAGGCAAGCAATGGACCTGCATAGGTGATCCGACCTCTTTTCCTATTTGGCTTGCGATACTGGTCCAATTGGCGCACCCAGAAGATCTGGCCCGTAGGGGCTCGTACCGTCACGATTTGCGCATCCGTACTGGCAATGAACAGGTACTCTCCCGCCAAAACTGGGGCTTGCGTTGAGCCGATGGGCTGTTGCCAGACAAAGCGACCCGTGCGCCCCTCAATCGCGGCCATGACGCCGGACTGGCTACTGGCAAAGACGAGGCCACCGCCAACAACGGGACGCGCGCCGATATCATTGATTGACGAAATTGGGGTGAATTGCCCGGGCGCAGAGAGCGCTTCACTCCACAGTCGGCGACCATTCGGTGCAAGATAGGCAATCACCTCACCTGATGAGTAAGGCGCAATCACAATATCGTCTGCTGCTGCAGGACTTGGCGAACCAAGAACTCGGGCTGACTCTGCGATCGCCTGATCTGACCAGAGAATTTCTCCGGTTGAGGCATCGAACGCCATGGTCTCATTATTGTTCGATGCGACGAAAATCCGTCCATCAAGAATGGCCGGTGATCCGATCATTGGCGCTTCCGTCTCAGTGCGCCAGATTTCGGTACCATTGGAAGCGCTTAGAGCGGCCACAAATCCAAATCCACTGGCTACATAGAGCGTATCACCTTCAACAGCGAGACCCGATCCACTCGCAAGGCTGTCTCTACGATTGCTCGACTCGAGGCTGACAGCCCACCGCCGTGCACCCGTATTCACATCAAATGCACGCACAGTCTGGGAAGAGTCGATGACGAAAACTGTATCGGCGGTAGCAACAGGTGGCGTGGTCAGCGCAGAGCGCTGATCAGATCCACGACCCGCATTAACACTCCAAGCGACGCGCAAATCTTGAGCGGCGGCAAGGTGACCGGTGATCTTGGTCGACGTTCGTCCCGCTTGCGGCCAGGCCGTAACATTGACAGCTGCTGGTAGCGTAATGGGCGTGGTGACAAGCGCCGGATCGGCGCTCAATTCCTCATCGCCGATCACCATCGCGATCCGGCCTTCTTTCTCAGCCTCCGAGGCCTCATCACCTCCCCCCCGATTCAGGATAGAACAGCCGGAAAGGGCGAAACTCATGCAGATCGCGGCAATCGCAATGTTTCTTTTCATCAGCATCATTCCTGACCCTCCTCAGAAGCCTCAGAGACCTCCTCTTCAGGCAGCGGCACCTCAGGCTCCTCATTTGAGGTCTCCGGAGCAACCACGACCGGCATGGCCGCGAGCGCCTGATTGGCTCGTCTCGCGACGCCCGGCGGAACATTTGCAGAGACACGGATGAGATTGAATTCCGATCTCGCAAAAGCAAAATCGCCCTCTTCCATCGCCTTCGCAGCAATCAACTCCAATGCGAGCGACCCGAACGCAGAGGACTCATCCGGTAAGCCACCGAGGAAAGCCTGAAGCTCTTCTCGCGACATCTCGTCAGCCTGCAAGTAAGCCGCTTTTATCAAGGCCAATTTTTCAACAGCTGTGTCCGCATCGCCATCAATAGAGTTCAGGAGCGTTTCGCGCGCGGCAGCAGCGTCTCCATTTCCGTCCAGACGAACTTGCGCCAGATATTGTGCAGCGGCGGGTGAAACAGAAGCATCCGTCTCGACCAAAGTGCCCATTGTCTCACCTGCAGCAACATAATCCTGCGTCAGCAATTGGTTTAAACCGGATTCAAACTGGCTCGCATTCGCCGTGATCGTCTGTGATTTCTGGTAGGTCAAATACTCATTCAAAGCGACACCGCCAATCAAACCCAGACCGGCCAGCCATGCCAGCCAACCGTATTTGCGCCAAAGCGCTGTCATACGATCTTGCTGGAGACCTTCTTCTACTTCGTCAAAAATGTCGGCCAAATCCGGCGACTCCCATACCTGTCAATTCGCGCGCACCCTAGCCGTGAGCGTCGGGCGGGGCAATCTCTCTCTGCCGCTATTTCCCCGGTTTGCTGAGTTTGTAAGTTTGCGCCTCATTCGGGAAAGAGCGCGAGCGTACATCCCGACCATACGCATCCGCAGCTTCGCCGATAACAGTCCGGAGATCCGCATATTTCTTCACGAAACGAGGCACCCAATCGAACATCCCCAGCAGATCATCTGTCACGAGGATTTGCCCATCGCATCCGGCTGAAGCGCCAATTCCTATGGTCGGGCAACTGACAGATTTCGTGATCTCATCTGCCAGTTCAGGAGCAACACCTTCGACGACAAGGGCAAAGGCTCCGGCCTCATCGGCCGCTGCGGCTTCATCAAGAACTTTTGTCCATTCATCGGTTGAACGACCTTTGGCACGGAAGCCGCCATCAACATTGATGGCCTGTGGCCGAAGGCCGACATGGCCCATGACGGGTATTCCACGTTCGGTCATATGCTTAATCTGAGTGGCCGCGTAGGCCCCGCTTTCAATCTTCACGGCCTGACAGCCTGTCTCTTGCAGAATGCGCGCTGCATTCAAAAAAGCCTGATCCGAATTCGTCTCATAGGATCCGAACGGCATATCAACGACAACAAAAGCCTGCGAGGAGCCACGCATCACGGCCTGCCCGTGAAGGATCATCATGTCGAGGGTGACACCAACGGTCGATTCCAGCCCATGAACCACCATACCAACGCTGTCGCCGACCAGTAAAAGGTCACAGTGGGGATCAAGAATGCCTGCCATTGTCGCGTCATAAGCCGTTAGGCAAATTAAAGGCTCAGCGCCCTTGGCCTTAGCAATATCGCGAACCGTTTTGCGGCGTATCTCTTTTTGCGCGGACATGTTGGGCGACTCTACTCTTCAATTCATAATGGGCTCGACAAATTATAGACCAGCCAGCGCGCAACTTGGTAGTAGAAACCGCATAGGTCCCGTCTTTCGTCTAAGCAATCATAGCCTCGGACGTACTGAGATAGATGCCGGGGTTTCAAGGTGCTGAGATCACATAATGATCCCCTGATTTTCACGTGAAAAAAATTTTACTTGCCTTTTTTCAATAACATATTATTGATTATCAATAAGTAAGGAGATCAGAATGAAAAATACAGTCAAAGCCATTGCAGTCGCCGCTGTCCTGACAACGTCGGGACAAATCGCAAATGCCTCAGAATGGAAAATCGGAACGCTTCTCGCTGAGGGCGCAGAAGCCAACACACCCACCGATGGCCTCTATATCCTCGCCGAAAATGAAGAAGGTCCCGCCATTATGCTGGGCTGCTCAGCGCGCCTCGGCATCCAGGCGAAGCTTTTCCTTGATGGAATGACGACCGAAAATCTCGCCCTGAATAAGATTAAGCGGGCATCGACGCGACAGATCGAAATCGACACGGAAAGCACTGAAGCCCGAAAATTTCCATGGGCCTATATCCGCACAAAACGCGAATTGGTTTCGGTTCGTCCGTGGCAAGGTAAGCGCATTTTTAACGCTGCAGTTCGTGGAGAACTTATTTCAATGTCCATCGCGCGGATTGGTGACATTGAGATCACGCTTCCAGAACTGAATGATGCATTCACCGAATTTGCAAGCTCTTGCGAAGCGACGGCGCCAAAAAGCAAGCCAGTTGACAGCGAGGCAAGTGACGAAGCATAGTCTGAACATCGACAAAACGTTTTGGGGACGAGAGTTATGACGTTAAATATCAGGTTTGCTATCATATCAACGGCCCTAGCCGCTCTATCGGCGCCCGCTTACGCTGATGCGACTGAACCCAAAGTGAACTGGGAAGCATCGCCTTACAGTGTAGACGTTGATCGTCGCGGTAGCGAAGTTGAAGACTATACGATCACAGGCTGGATGCTGACACCGACAGATCAGACAAAGCCGCACATTCGTTTCTCTTGCACGGACCGAGCTGGGCTGGTGGCCATCATCAGCCCAACACCGGAATTAGAGGCTGAACAAGGGACTCGCGTTTCAACGCGCAGGGCCAAAACCAACTTCAAGATTGAGGGCCGCAAGCGCGTGTCCTCAATGTGGGTTCATGTTCGTGAGACCGGTATTTTACAGTCACGGCAAAACGAAGATGCCAAAAAAATCTTCAACGCGGTGATCACGCAAAGTTCGATTGACTTTAAGCTCCCCATGTCGAAAGGCAGCATAACGCTGCAACCGCCAAAAGCCGATGGTGCGTTTAAGACGTTCATGCAGGAATGTAGCTTATAAGAACTCAGTGGTTCTATTCTGCGGCGGCAGGAACAATCGTAACGCTTTCACCGCAGCCGCAAGCGTCGGTTTGATTTGGGTTCGTGAAGGTGAAACGCTCATGCAAAAGCGTTGTCTCATAGTCCACAGTCGAGCCGAGTAAGAATAAAACCGCTTTTGAGTCGACGACAATTTTCACGCCATGATCTTCGATAATTTCGTCAAGCGGCTCGGGTGCCTCAACATAGTCCATGATGTATTCCATGCCCGCACACCCCCCATTGGTGACGCCAACACGAAGAAACCCTGCTCCGTTTTCAGACATAATTTCTGCGACACGCTCAGCAGCGGCTTGGGTTAGTGTAACGAGTTTAGGGCGCGGGCGTCTGGGCATATCAGTCTAAGCGTTCGAGCACGTCCTTCTTAAAGCATATTGAGCGCTAAACGCGCTTCGTCCGACATCCGGCTTGGCTCCCATGGGGGGTCAAAAGTAAGACGGACCTCAACTTCACCGACACCATCAACGGTGCGCGCAGCATTCTCCACCCAACCGGGCATATCACCAGCGACCGGGCATCCCGGCGCAGTCAGCGTCATCTCAATGTCGACCTTGCGATCATCATCGATCTCGACATTGTAAATCAAGCCAAGCTCATAAATATCCACCGGGATTTCCGGGTCGAAAACGGTTTTGAACGCCTCAATCAGATCATCCGTAATCCGATCCAGCTCGACTTGCGGGATCGCAGATGGCTTTTCAGCAGGCGTCGCCTCTGAAACATCGATCGTGTCATATGCCGTCATCGTTTCGCTCATTAATCTCTATATAAGCATGTTTTTAGCTTTATGAAGCGCTTCGACAAAACCGTCGACGTCTTCAGCGCTATTATAAATGCCAAAACTCGCTCGCGCGGTCGCTGTCACACCAAGATGTCCCATAAGCGGCTGGCAACAGTGATGACCGGCACGCACAGCAACGCCGTAACGATCAAGGATCTGAGCAATATCGTGCGGGTGTGCTCCCTCTAGGCTAAACGACATGACGGCGCCTTTGTCTGGCGAGGTCCCGTGAATGGTCATACCGTTCACGCCGCGAACGCCTTCCATGGCACGCGCGTAAAGCGCGGTCTCATGGGCTTGAATATCGGCCAAATCGAACTGCTCAAACCACCGGATTGCTGCCCCAAGACCAATGCCTTCGAGAATGGGCGGCGTCCCGGCCTCGAACTTATGGGGTGCACTATTGTAAGTGACCCGATCCGTCTCAACGATTTCGATCATCTCGCCGCCGCCTTGCCAAGGACGCAGCGTGTCCAACTTGCCCGGTGCACCATAAAGCACGCCAATCCCTGTTGGCCCGTAGAGTTTGTGGCCGCTAAAGACATAATAATCGCACCCAATGGCCTGCACATCGACATCAAGGTGAATGGCCCCCTGACAGCCATCGAGCAAAACGTCCGCCCCAGCAGAATGCGCCAGACGCACGATCTCTTGTGTATCCGTGACCGTCCCAAGCACGTTCGACATCTGCGTTAGCGCCACCATACGCGTCTTCGGGCTGATCGTGTCGGCCAATTCGGCCATGTCCAGCGAGCCATCCTCATGAAGCCCGACCCAACGAAGCACGGCCCCATGGCGCTCGCGCAGGAAGTGCCAAGGCACAATGTTGGAATGGTGTTCCATAATTGAGAGCACGATTTCATCGCCCGGCTGAATGGTCTCAGCGATCCCATTCGCGACGATATTAATCCCCTCCGTCGCGCCGCGTGCGAAAACGATATTATCCGCGCTAGGTGCATTCAGAAAACGGCGAACATCCTCGCGCGCGCCCTCATAAGCCTCAGTCGTTTCATTGGCCAGCGTATGCAGCCCCCGATGCACATTGGCATAGGCGGTGCGCGATTGATCAGCGATGGCGTCAATCACAGCATCAGGCTTCTGCGCACTCGCGGCATTGTCTAAATAAATCAACGGCTTGGCGTTGACCTCTCGAGACAGGATCGGGAACTCACCGCGGATATCGTCGATGTCAAAAGACCGTTTTTCACTCATAGGCGGTATATGGGCACCAGACCTTAAAAAGTCACTGCGACCAGAGCGATCGCCTAGACAGCAGCTAAAAACGCATGCGCGGTTTCGCGCATCGTTTCTGCGACACTCTCATGCGCATCTTCCAGAGCTTCAGCAATAAAAGCCTCGGTCAATAAAGCGCGCGCTTGCGGCTCGGGAATGCCTCGCGCCCGCAGGTAAAAGAGTTGCTCTGGGTCAAGTGCACCGGACGTATTGCCATGCGCACACTCGACATCATCGGCGTAGATCTCAAGCTCAGGCTTGGCAAAGACCTGGGCGCCATCTTCAAGCAGTAAGGCCTGATGCTGCATGTCGGCATCTGTGTATTGACCGACGGTGCGCGGAACAAAGAACTTGCCTTGGAACACACCTGTCCCGCCATCCATCACAGCGCCTTTAATAGTCTGGCGCGTGACACAAGATTCTGCACCGTGTCTGACATGGCTCGTGAAATCCACATGATATCCGTCGGCGCATAGATAAGCACCGTTAATCGTCGCATGGCTTTGTTGTTCCTGATGCACCAGACGCGTTTCCAACCGGGTCACCTTGGCTCCAAAAGCGATTGCGCTTTGAACGTATTCAGACGCTTCACCAAGATGGACC
>JBCCDF010000030.1:0-16886 GCA_039030935.1 Pseudomonadota bacterium
AGAAAGAGATTTTACGAAGCTGTCAGCCACGTTTAGGGGTTCGTTCGTAGCCTCGGCTACGCCGTATGTCATTGTCATCACCATCACCACTCAACTTTTGTTGTAGTTTGATGAGAGTTACACTGATGAACCTTATATTTTCTTAAGAAGGCCTTGATTCAGCCCCGTCTTCGTTAACAGAACGGCCGAAAAGGTTACGATCTGGGTCAAAATCGCGGTTTTTACCGCCCCAGAGGCGTTCCACGGGCCCGCCAAGCCGCAAGTTCACCATTCGCGTTGGCAGCGATTGCTAACCATGATGGGCCGCGCTGACGCAGCACATAAGACGCTTGCCAGTTGGTTATTGTCTCTCCCGACGCATCCAACATCTCATCCGCGGTCGAAATGGCGACCATCCCCTGCCCCATAGAGAAAACATCGAACAAATGCCTTCTGGCAGAGGCGACGCCGACTTTTCGATAAAAACCGAGCAAAGCATCTGTATTGCGATTGAAATCAGATTTACTCGCGAAGGCGACCGTCCTGTCTCCAGAATTAATCACGGCTGGAAAAGACCAATGGGCTCCGATAGCCTCGGCTTCATAGGAAGAGAAAGCGTCAACGTAACTCTGGCACCACGCGTCTATAGAGGCTCTTAAATCAGTCAAAATACAGTTCATCCTCGCCAAGGGGTTCAAAGAAACCACCGACATAGTCCTCGCTAACCGCTTCAAGCGTCGCTGGAGACCATTTCGGCTGATTGTCTTTGTCGATGATCACCGCCCGGACCCCCTCGATAAAATCTGGTGATTGAACTTTACGCCAACCAATGCGGTATTCCATGCTCATGTTTTGTTGAAATATCTCGAAACGCGCGCCTTCGCGCAGCTGTCTAAGTGCCACTTTTATCGTTTCTGGCGATTTTGTTTCCATCACATGGAGTTGTTTTGTAGCCCAGTCGCCGGCATCGTCCTCCAGCGCCCTCACGATGTCTTCCGCTCGATCAAATCCAAAACAGGCATTGATCGTATCCATATGCGGTAAAAAGCTCCCTGCAGGCACTGATTGCGAAAGGCTCGACAAAATCTCTCCGAGCAGTTCAGCAGCGCCTGCTGAAAAGTCCGCATCAGCAATTTGGCTTTTCAGGTTTGGCAGAAGCTCACTGGGCACATAATGCGTTGCGATCCGCGCCGCGGCGACGTCAGTTCCCTTTAAACGCGCGCCTGTTAGTGCAAGCCAAGTCCCAAGTTCGCCTGTGAGTCGTGGCAGGAACCATCCCCCTCCAACGTCGGGAAACAAGCCTATGCCTGTTTCAGGCATGGCAAAGAGTGTCTTATCGGTCGCAATGCGGTGTGAGCCGTGAACGGATAATCCGACACCGCCGCCCATCGTTACGCCATCCATGATTGCAAGGTATGGCTTAGGAAACGCTTTAATCGCTGCATTCATTCTATATTCTTCAGCGAAAAAGGCCCGCGCTTCAGCTCCGTCAGACATTCCGCTTCTGCGTAACATCGCGATATCACCGCCGGCACAAAAGCCTCTTGTCCCGTCAGCGTGGTCAATCAAGACCATCCGTACACGCTCATCGTCTCGCCAAAGGTTCAGCGCGCTTAGAATGGTCCGACACATGCTGAGATTGAGCGCGTGGAGCGCTTCCGGACGGTTCAGGCTTATGTGGCCAACTCCGTCTTCTACTTTTGTAAGAACCGTTTCTGTCATGCCTGCGAGTTAACGTGCTGCTGACCCGCAATCAATGCCCTCCACCAAAGATCCCGGTTCGAACATTATAATCCACGGCCAATTCGTAATCAGGATCGTCTTCGCTATCCACGATCAACTGACCGGCTTTCGTCAAAAGCTTGTGGCAGTCACGGGAAAGATGACGGAGCTTTAGCGTTTTACCGCTGGCCTGATATTTAGATGCCAGATCTTCGATGGCTTGAAGGGCAGACTGATCGACCACGCGCGAGCGCATGAAATCGACGATCACAGTGTCGGGGTCATCTTCAACATGGAAAAGCTCAGCGAAGCCATCTGTAGACCCGAAAAAGAGCGGCCCCTCGATTTCATAAACCGTCGCTCCAGGTGTTCGAACGGAATCGCGCTGGATGATTTGAATGCGTTTTGCAGCGTTCCAAGCATAGACTAAAGCGGAAACGATTACCCCTACAACAACAGCAACAGCCAGATCTTCAAGGACAGTGACAACTGTCACCAAGATGATCACCAGAGCATCCGTCCAAGGAATCTTGCGCATAATCCGCAAGCTATTCCAAGCAAATGTTCCGATCACCACCATAAACATTACACCAACAAGGGCTGCCAGAGGGATCATGCCAATGAGTTTTGATCCGAACAGTATAAAGGCCAAGAGAAAGAGTGCTGCGGATATACCCGACAGTCGGGTGCGGCCTCCAGATTTTACATTGATCATGGATTGCCCAATCATGGCGCATCCACCCATGCCACCGAAAAAGCCGGTGACGAGATTGGCGCTTCCTTGTGCAAGACATTCTTGAGACGCACCGCCGCGTTGATTCGTGATTTCCCCGACAAGGTTCAAAGTAAGCAGACTTTCTATCAGGCCGATCGCTGCTAGGACGAGCGCATATGGGAAAATGATCTCCAGGGTTTCCCAAGTCAGCGGCACCATTGGGACGTGGAATTGCGGCAGCCCCCCTTTAATGTCCGCAAGATCTGAAACGACTAGCGTATCCAATCCAAAACCAATCGTGATCGCAGCGACAACCCCAATCCCCGCTAAAGGCGCTGGAATAATCTTTGTAACCTTTGGCAGCCCCCAGATAACGCCCATTGTTAGCGCAATTAACCCAAACATCAGGGCAAGGTCACTTGTAGGAAGCCAGTCGCCATTTGGAAGGAAACTGTGCCCATCCGGCGTCGCTGTTCCCGGAACTTGAAATTGCCCGATCTGAGCGAGGAAAATCACGATAGCGAGGCCATTTACAAAGCCGAGCATGACTGGATGGGGAACCAGTCTGATAAACTTTCCAAATCTGAAGACACCCGCGCCGATTTGTAAGAGCCCCATCAGGACGACCGTCGCAAATAGATATTCTACACCATGCTGCGCCACGAGGGCGACCATCACAACAGCGAGCGCGCCCGTTGCCCCCGAAATCATACCCGGACGCCCACCTATCAGCGCAGTGATCAAACCTACAATGAAAGCGGCATACAAACCAACCAAAGGGTCAACACCCGCAACGAATGCGAACGCAACAGCTTCTGGCACCAGCGCGAGCGCGACTGTCAATCCAGCTAAGACTTCGGTTTTCATGCGGGCCGGTGTAAACGTCGCTTTTTGTGTTTCTGCCCAAGCGGCGAGATTTAGGCGGTCGGCATAGTCATGAAATATGGATCGAGCCATGTGGCGCGTCCTTTCGGGATTATCTGCAAGCAAGTCGCTCGCCTATCTTGATGTGAGTTGATAGGCCAGTGCTCTCACACAGATAGCGACGACCTTTACATCAGCGCGCAGCTCTAACTTGTCCTGCATGCAGCGCGCAAATTAGCGTAAACAGTCTGCGCGCCGTATCAAAATCGACCCGCACCTTTCCCTCAAGGCGCTCCTCCATGAGGTCAGACCCTTCATTGTGAATGCCGCGCCGGGCCATATCAATCGCTTCGATCTGGTGCGGCGTTGAGTTACGGATCGCCTCATAATAGCTCTCGCAAATCATGAAATAGTCCCGAATAACACCGCGAAACGGACTCATTGAGAGTACGAACACATGGACGGGTTCACCGCCTTCTGTACGGACATCAAAGACGAGTTTTCGGTCCTGCATAGACAAATGCAAAGTATACGGCCCTCGATCATGGTCTATGACTTCAAACGTATTGGCTTCGATCAAGTCGAATATGGCAACGCGACGCTCATGCTCCGCATCTGGTCCAGACGCGGCAAGCGTTTCATCATCAATCTCAACACTAACCAGTCGATGCTCGCCCATATCGCATCCACACACTAACCCTCATTCGTGCGAATGGAGACAGATCGCGCGTGTGCTGGCAACCCTTCAGCTTCAGCCAATGTGCGTGCGGCCTGAGCCAATGCGCTAAAACCAGCCGGACTTGCTTTCTGAATGCTCATACGCTTCAGGAAATCATAAATTCCGAGACCAGAGCTAAACCTCGCTGCTCGGCTCGTCGGCAAAACATGGTTTGAGCCCGTGACATAGTCACCAAGAGCTTCTGGCGTATGGTGGCCCAAAAAGACTGCACCAGCGTGTTTGATCTGCGGAAGAAGGCCCTCAGGATCACTGATTGCAAGCTCGAGGTGCTCTGCAGCGATCTGATTGGCAATGACTGCGGACTGCTCAAGATCTTCTGCAAGAATGATAGCGCCGTGGTTCTCCCACGCCGTACGGGCACGAAGTTCGGTCGACAACGCCTTAAGCTGATCATCAACCGCCTGTCTGACTCGTTCTGCCAGATCATCACTTATCGTGATCAGAATGCTTTGGGCGTTCTCATCATGCTCTGATTGGCTCAGCAAGTCTGCAGCGACCCAATCAGAATTGGCGGTTTCATCTGCAATAATCAGGATCTCGGACGGGCCTGCAATCGTGTCGATCCCGACTTGCCCAAACACTTGGCGCTTTGCTTCGGCCACAAACGCATTTCCCGGACCAACGATTTTATCCACAGGCCGCAACCGCCCTGCCCCATAAGCGAGCGCGGAAACAGCCTGTGCACCACCGATTGGGTAATACTCGTCAATACCGGCGGAGATCGCCGCATACGCAACAGCAGGGGCGAGTTGGCCATGCGGTGCCGGCGCGGTCATAACGATTCGATCAACACCTGCCAGCTTGGCGGGTACGACATTCATCAAGACGGAGCTCGGATAAGACGCCAAGCCTCCGGGAACATAGACCCCGACGCTATCCAACGGCGTCCAGCGCCAGCCAAGCTCGACCCCGGCGTCATCGGTGAATCGCTGATCAGCGGGTCTTTGCTTCTCGTGATACGCCGCGATACGGGCTGCGGCAAAATCAATGGCATCTTTCAGTTCAGGCGAACACGCGTGGGCAAGACGGTGAATATCAACATTGTCAGACTGTAAGAGCGTTGGGTCTAAAGTCAGTCGATCAAATTTCGCTGTGTAATCCGCGACAGCAGACCCACCTGTGTCTCGCACAGCAAGAATGATCTCGCGAACCGTCTCCAAGACGTCCTCAACTGACCCGCGAGGTTCAGCTAAAAAGGCCTCAAATGTACCCTGAAAGTTACCCTTACGAGCATCTATAGTTCGCGCCATTTATCGACGTCTCTTCTCATGGTCAGGGGTATGGCGGGTCGTCCACTCATACTCACTGTCGAGCAGCGTCACGTCTAGCGCCTCAATATCTAGCGCCAACTCGCCGTCGCCAGCGAACAAAATAGAGAGCTTGCCTCCAGGTGGTTCGTCAGCGGCTTCAAAAGTGACTGAAAGCAGGGACAGCACCATGTCGGGATCAGTTTTATTCACAGCGCGCGTTTTCACACTAAGCACACCGTCAATCGCCAAAAGCGATCTAACGCGTGTGTTAGGGGTCCGCTTCTCGGAAGAGGACTCCCATTCAAAACGGTTGACCTCCAGAGTAAAGCGCCGACGCCTGCGATCATATTTGAGATTATCAGCCTTAAGGATAGCATCTTGGACCGCTGCTGAAATGACTTTCAGGTCTGCGTCATCCTCAGCAAGTAATCGCAATGGCTTGCGGTCAGTCATGTCCTAGTCCTCGGTCGGCACGCGGTGAATGTCCGCGCCACATGCATTTAGTTTCTCTTCAAGCCGTTCAAAACCCCTATCGAGATGATAGATGCGATTCACTTCGGTCTCGCCTTCTGCAGCAAGCGCCGCAATGACCAAAGAGACAGAGGCGCGAAGGTCAGTGGCCATAACAGGGGCCCCACGAAGTGTTTCAACGCCTTGTATAATCGCTTCCTTGCCGCGAACCTGAATATCAGCGCCAAGTCGGGATAGTTCCGGGGCGTGCATGAAGCGGTTCTCAAAGATGTTTTCCCGAATGATGCTTGTTCCGTTCGATATCGACATTAGCGCCATGAACTGAGCTTGGAGATCGGTTGGAAACCCAGGATGGGGTTGCGTGTCGATGTTCACAGATTTCAATTTTGAGCCATTCCGTCGTATTGTAATCGTCCCGCTCGCTTCTTCAGCTTCGACGTCAACGCCAGATCGCTTCAGAGCGTCAACCATAGCGCCTAGTACTCGGACAGGAGCTTGTGTTAGCGTGACCTCTCCACCCGCAGCAGCAGCGGCGAACGCAAACGTTCCCGCTTCAATGCGGTCGGGCATCACGGCATGTGTTGTACCATGCAGGCTTTCAACACCTTCGATAGTGACGGTGGCTGTCCCTGCTCCGGTAATATTTGCACCCATAGCATTTAGGCACTCTGCAAGATCGGCGATTTCCGGCTCACGCGCTGCATTCTCGAGGACTGTCTCTCCCTTCGCGAGGGTCGCGGCCAGCATGGCATGCTCAGTCGCCCCCACAGAAACAAAAGGGAAGACGATTTTAGCCCCGTGAAGACCATGAATTGCGGCTGCTTTGACATAGCCAGCCTCCACCTTCAAATCTGCGCCCATCGCGGTCAGCGCATTTAGGTGTAGGTCAACTGGGCGCGCTCCAATAGCGCACCCGCCGGGCAGAGACACGGTCGCATGGCCCTCTCGCGCCACCATCGGACCAAGAACATTGAAACTCGCGCGCATTTTGCGAACTTGATCATAGGGCGCGATTGTTGAGGTGAGATCGGCGGCATTCAAGCGGCACTCTGTGTCACCTTTCGGCCAATAGACGTCAACGCCCAGGCTTGCCAGCAATTGGCTCAAGAATCGGGTATCGGCGAGGTTGGGCATATTTGTGAGGGTCAGCGGTTCACGAGTTAAAAGGCTTGCTGCCATCAGTTTTAAGGCGGAGTTCTTAGCCCCAGAAATCGGGATTGAGCCGCGTAGCTCTCGCCCGCCGGTAATAATGAGTTTATCCATATCGCTGTCTATAAGCTGCGTCGCGGCGAGAGAAAGGCGCAAATGTGACCGATACCGCTAGGGCGCTTGAAGCTCACCTCCGGTGAGAGGGTGCTGAATGCCCGTTGTGAAAGGAAAGCTTATAGGAAGGCCCCGCAACGTCCTCACAGCGAGAAAAGCAAATGCCTCGGCCTCAATGGAATCGCCCCTCCAACCGACGTCTTCAGCTGAAAGGATCGGGCATGGCAGACACTCAGCCAGCATAGACATCAAAGTCGGGTTATGACGCCCCCCACCACAAGCAATCACTTTAACAGGGTGTTCTGGCAAGCGAGCAAGGCCTGCTGCAACCGCTCGAGCTGAAAACGCAGTGAGGGTGGCTGCCCCGTCTTCTAACGATAACCCACGCGCCATGCTGGCATTAAAATCATACCGGTCGAGTGACTTTGGCGGCGGTTGCGAGAACCAGGAATGCTCGAACAATCCAGCTAAAAGCCCCTCATGAACACGGCCAGATGCCGCGTATTGGCCGTCAAAGTCGCAGGTTCCACGATCATGGCCCTCAATCCACTCATCAATGGGGCCATTGGCCGGCCCTGTGTCAAATGCGATTAAGTCTCCATCGGACATGCGTGCGGTAATGTTTGCAACACCGCCTAAGTTCAACACGACCATCGGCTCATGACTAAGAGATTCCATCAACGCGCTGTGATAGATTGGAGCGAGCGGCGCGCCCTCACCACCAGCGCGAACATCATTTGACCTGAAATCATATGCTAGTTCGACACCGAACGCACTCGCAGTCGGAGCCGGGTCAATCAGCTGCAGAGTTGCACCTAAAAGTGTACTGCTCGGTCGTCGATGTAGAACCGTCTGTCCGTGGACGCCCGCCAGCTCAATCTGTTGCTCTGCAGCTGACTCACATAGTTGAACGAAAGCCTCAATGTGCGTCTTGGTCACCACATGCTTTGCTTTGTCGAACAGAGCTTGCGGAGTTGGGCCTGTCCAATTCCAGGCTCGTGCGGCATCCGTTGCATCTCTCAGAATGGAGCGCTCTTGAGGTGTATATTTTCGTTCGACAACTGGTCCAAACTCATAAACCGTCTCACCGTCCGTTCGCAGAAGTGCAGCATCAACAGCATCAATGGATGTTCCTGACATAAAGCCAGCCACCCATATCGGTTCAAATTTATCTGCCACCCTGTTCAAACTGTCTGCATCCCGTGCTAACCGCGCCGCTTCAAATAAGAGATGATCCGATGAGCGAATACACCTCAGACTTCCTGCGTATCCTTGATGAGCGCGGCTACATCAAGCAAGTCACTCATACCAGTGAGCTCGATGCCTATTGCGCTTCAGGCACGCCTGCGGCGTATATCGGAATCGATGCCACCGCGGACAGCGCTCATGTCGGACACCTTGTCGGTATCATGATGCTGCGACGGCTGCAGCAAGCCGGAGGCAAACCGATCGTTCTTATCGGGGGTGGCACGACGAAGGTTGGCGACCCAACAGATAAAGAAAAGTCTCGCCCCATTCTAAGTGAAGCGCAAATTGCTGACAACGCTGCAGGAATTAAGAAGGCCTACGGATCCTATCTGAAATTCGGAGACGGACCGACTGATGCGATCATGGTCAATAACGCAGATTGGCTGGACGGCCTCGGCTACATCGAATTCCTTCGCGATATCGGAAAGTACTTCACGATCAATACGATGGTGAAGCAGGAAACTGTGGCGCGACGTCTTACCAATGAGCAGCCGTACAGCTTCCTCGAATTCAACTACATGCTTTTGCAATCTTACGATTTTCTGGAGCTGTTCAGGCGTCATGGCTGCCAACTTCAAATGGGGGGGTCTGACCAGTGGGGAAACATTCTCGGCGGTGTCGACCTGATTCACAAAGCTGATAGTGGCCAAGGATTCGGTTTAACCAGCCCACTATTAACGACGGCCTCCGGCGCAAAAATGGGTAAGACCGTTGATGGTGCTGTCTGGCTCAATGCGGATCGACGAAGCCCTTATGACTACTGGCAGTTCTGGCGGAATACCGAAGATGCCGATGTTGGTCGCTTCATGAAACTCTTCACAGACTACTCGCTAGAGGAAATCGCGGTGTTTGAGGCGCTTCAAGGCTCCGAGATTAATCAGGCTAAAATCGCACTCGCGAATGCAGCAACGACGATGCTTCACGGAGAAACGGCGTCCAAAGAGGCCGAAGCGGCCGCCAGCAAGGCCTTTATTGGCGGTGGCGTCTCTGCAGATCTGCCCACATTTGAAATGACACGGTCAGATTTTACTGAAGGACCGACGACGATTGCCCTTTTGAAAGCAGCGGAGCTGGTTGCATCGAATGGCGAAGCCAGACGAAAGCTTGGTGAGGGCGCGGTGCGCGTGAATGACGACCGGATCGCAGAGGATCAGACCCATAGCTGGGAGACGATTCTCGAGAGCGTTTCTGCATTCAAGGTTCAGGTCGGGAAGAAACGTATCGCTCTCGTTAAACCCATCTAAGGCTGCAAGTCTCCTCCCGGCGTCGGTGTAATCACCTCATCCTCCGGCAACTCTGGTAGTTCGCTTGGCGGTTTGAGATTGGGATCGGTTGGTATGGCCTCTGGGATGCTCGTATCAGATGGGTTTTCGAATATTCGCCTCAAAATGCCCGGAGTTACCGCCGAAAGCGGATTTACGGCGACTTGAGCGCGTTCCAAACTGCCACGGACAGAATAGGTAATCGAGAATATGCCCTCGCCTTTTCGTCCGACGAACAGGTCTCCGATAATAGGAACACCACCTAGGGCGGAATTTACACCGAAGCTTGGTACGAGAACGCCATCCAACTCTATGCCATCGCCTTCAGTCGCGACCCATCCGTTCATTGTTAATCCCAAAGCTGGTCCACTCGCGCGGCCACCTTCAACAATATAGCGGCCTCCACCAACTGAGATCGGAACTGTTATATTGGAAAACAAAACGCCATCACCAGAAAGTGTATCGGAGAGTCCTCTCAGGGATGCGAGTGACAGGATCTGTGTCACAAAAGGTGCGTTTACCAGTCGCGCATTACGAACCTCCGCAAGGAACGTCGATGGAAGTTCATCACTGCCCAGCTGCCCCGTAAGTTGCAAATCCCCGCCTTCTATAAAATCAAAACCAAAGAAAGCTTGGGCCAGAAAACCAGCATTTTCAGTTTCAAGACGCAGTTCTGGCTGATCACTTCCTGTATGATCGTACTCGAATGACAGGTCGTCTCCGGAAGTGGTTTGGCCCCTTGCTTCAAGGCTCAATAGCCGGTCCTCGGTGGCTTCTAGAGCAGCAGTCGCATTCAAGAGATCCAGACCCTTTCGAAGTCTTAGCCTCTCAACATTCGTGTCGACATTCAATGCTACACCGAAAGCAGCCGCTTCGGTCGATCCCAGAGTGCCAACACCAGAGAGAAGCGGTTCAAGATTGAAGAACGGACCGGTTACCTGAATATCAGCGCCGCCGCCCGAACGACGTGTTAGCTCACCCGCGACATCTGCCAGCCCATCAACGAAAAACTGCCTCAATGACAGAGTCTGAAGTCGTCCGTCCGATTGTAGCTGAATATCCCCGTCTATAATGGCTGTCTCGCTCTCCAATCGAAGCGTAGATGAGTTGGCCCCTCCTTGACCATCGAACTTTATAACGGCTCTCGCTGCATCACCTGCTGGCTTGACCCACCCGATTTCATCAACCGAAATCCTCGCGCCTCTCAAGTCGAAAGCAAACTGTGCCTCTCCTAAGCCATTCCCGCCAACTTCACCTTGAACGTCGACTGGTATGTCACCTGTAAGATAGGCACGCCCGAATAGTCCAAGTTCATTCAATGCGGATGGGTTAATGATGCCGCTGGCCGAAAGATCAGCTGGTCGGTTGTCATTCACCAAAGCATCGCGCCACGAGAACTGGACTGGCACAGGCCCTAAATCGGCAAAGCCCGAGAGGAGTAAACGATCTTGCGTCATGTCGACATCAACGCGCCCATTCTCAAGCGACTGACCAAATACAATGTCCTTTAGTCCAGCCTCTTGGATGACGGCGTTGACTTGTAACTCAGTGTCTTCCAGCGGAACCTGCCCGGTGGAGCGTCGTCGAAAGGTAAGGCTGGCATCAGCAAGACCACTGACACGTTCTGGATCAAACCCTGTCGTTTCCTGCAATCTAACGCGCGAATTTGAAAGTTGGCGGAGTATAGACACGGCCGGGCCTGTCCCTTCTGCTGTGACAATGAAATCCTGACCTCGAGGATTGAGCTGCGGGAAATCAAACCGTCCGCTCGAAATCTCCCAGTCGTCATAAGTCGCATTATTCACATCCGCGCGAAAGCTGTTACCGGTCAGTCGCCCGGTTCCGACGGCGTTATCGACAGGGGGCATGTCTACAAGAAACCGAACACGGCCATCCCGAAACCCAAATCGAACGTCGAGACCCTCGTCGCGAAGATATCCTTGTTCGCGACTGTCAGGTTTCAATGATATAGCCGCTGTAACGCCCGTTAGTATGCCAGTTTCCAGTCGGTCACGGACAAAGCGCCTGCCCCCGTCTCCAAGTGTCTCGGGCCAGAACGTCAGAACGGTGTCTTTACCTGTTTCGCCAATCGCCTCAGCGGTCACATCAAGGGCAAAAGGAAGCTCATTGCCCTGCGATTGAACACCAAAGTCAAGCTCGCCTTGCGCTGAAAAGCGGAGCGTATCGTACTGCGTCGACGCACCCCGAATTGCGAAAACTCTAAAGTCATCGCTCACAGTCGCATCAAGTTGCCCCCTCTCAAAGGTCCAAGCTTCAGGAAAATATGGCGTCAGGTCTACGGTAAATATATCGCTTGATAAGGCGAGTTCATGAAGCATATTTGGCGCGATTAAATTTGTTACACTGCCTTGGACACGTCCTCTGAACAGATTACTGTCCATCGTCAGATTATTAATGATGAGGCGATCCTCGGCAGGCTGATATAGCAAGTCGGTATCAATCGATGAGACCCGAAAACGGTCGTCGAACAGAGCAATAGCGCCATTCTCTTGCGAGGTCAGACGCACTCTGATCTCTTCCAAGCCATTATCATTTGTTGAAGTGAAATTCAGGGATGTTGTGAGCAAGATCATACCTGTCTGCTCTAGATCTGTGAGACCAACAGCATCGAAGATGTCGGATAGTTTCCATGAATCGACTGTGAGGGATCCTTCAAAGCGTTTGGCGTCGTCTTCGGTCGACAAGTCAATTGAGAAACGACCAGGGAGACCCACGCCTTCACCATTTCCAGAGAGCGAGAGAGACCAATCTTGACCGCGCCTTTGAAGTACAGATGCAGCGTCTACTATAGTCCCGAGCGATCCACCGCTTAGGTCAGTGAATCGCATCTCCATCCCCTGAAACGAAAGCGCTTCCAGAGAAGCGCCCTCCCCAATGGTTTGAATTGTCTGGCTCAAATTTTGAGAGCGTTTGTTTAAGTCTGCTAACCATTCGAATGGTGTTTGCGGTAGCGCTGAACCCGTAAATTCTGGAAGGTTTGTTCCGCCAATTGACCATATGTTTGGAGCTTTGTTCTCGACCGCGAGCCATCCACCTCTGAGTTCAGCACTGAGGATTTCCACTTTCCCGGTAAGAAGCGCGCCTGCATCGAGATCAATTCGGGCTTCCTCGCCCAACCCCTTCCTCGTATTGGTCTTATCAAGGAGAGCAACGCCTGTTGCCACAACTTCAACGCGTCGAGACGAGGGATCCCACTGCAGAGTGAGACGGTCAATTATGACAGGATCACCATTACGCGTCTGCGCCAGTGCTCTTTCAACGCGGAGCTCAAGGAAAGCGAGTTCAACAGGTCCAGAGGCAAGTCTGATCGCGAAAATCGCGATTACCGCCATGACCAAAAGCGCCAGCCCGCCAAGAACTTCGAAAAAAATAACCTTTGCGGTCTGGCGAACCAAAGCTTTTGCTCCAAATCGTGATAGCAACTTTGGAGACTGTCATGACAACGCGACCAGAAAAAGGCCAGACCGCACCTGCCATCGTCCTACCAGCTTTTCCCGATGCTAATGTAACGCTCGGTGGTGGCAAACGGGGACAAGTCGTTTTCTTCTATCCAAAAGACAATACCCCTGGCTGCACCAATGAGGCCAAAGACTTCACTGCTCTAAAAAGTGAATTTGATAGCGCAGGTTTTGACTTAATAGGCGTGTCCAAAGACAGCCTGAAAAAACATCAGAACTTTACTGAGAAACATAGTTTGGGCGTAACGCTGGCCAGCGATAGCGACGGTGTCGCCTGTGAGGCATACGGTGTTTGGATCGAGAAAACGATGTATGGGAAAAAGTATATGGGAATAGAGCGCAGTACATTCCTAATCTCCGCCGATGGATCAATTTTGGAGGTGTGGCGGAAGGTGAAGGTTAAAGGACACGCAGAAGACGTTCTATCGCTGGCTCAGAGTGCTCAAAAATTGACCACGGGAGCAACATGTTAAGGACACTTTAAGAGCTCATGTGAGATTTATCTGAAGAAACTTCAGACAAGGGGTTTTCGTGCCAGGAAAATTCAGCTTATTTGCGCACAGTTTCCATGAAATGCGGTCGCCCATCGGCATGACGGATACAGGTGCGTAGAATGAAAAGCTTTTCCAAGTTCACTGACTTTTTAAAAGCTACTTTTCCAGAACGTCAAATCTACCACCGCACCGGTGGAACAGTCCGTTACTTCACAATATCGCCTTTCCAACAAATGGTCCTGGCTGGTGTCGCAGCCGCAGCGATAGTTTGGACCTGCGTCGCGACGGCGGGCTTCGTTTTCTTCAATACGGGTTCGGCGTCCGATACCAGCGACAGAGAATTTTATACGATGGAACGCTGGCTACAGGAAGCTCAAGCCAAAGAAGCTCTTTCCAGTGAACAATTGAACGCACGCACAGACGCCTTTCAGAAAGCAACTGTTGAGTTCGAGCGGCGCCACCAGACCCTGGAGACCATGCTTAGTGCTCTTAAAAATGGTGGTGAATTGGATGTTTCAGCCTTGCGTGGCGACTCCGCTTCTCTCTTGGTCACAGCGTCAATTGACGAAGCCGACAGTCGTCAATCGCAGCAGTTTGCAAATATACCATCTTCGCTTCCACAGGTTGGTCTAAGCGGCCAGGTAAGCGAGATAAGAGTTTCACAGGCTGAGTTTCTGAATGAGATTGAAGATATAGCAGTTGAGCGTGCGGAATCCGCACGGGGTGTTTTAAGGCTAACAAAAGTTGGGGCGAGCCGCATCGAAAGCGGCGAGAATATGGGTGGCCCTGCCATCGAGTTTGCAGCGTTAACAAGTGGCAATTTCTCAACACCCGAAGAAGCGATATTTGCTCAGCGTGTCGCGCAGGTTGCTGCTCGCATGGAAGAAGCCCGCTATTTTGAGACGCTTGTGAACACAGTGCCACTCGGCAATCCGATCGGCGTGCCTTCACGTCTAACATCGCCTTTTGGCATTCGCTCAGATCCTTTCACGCGACGTCCGAATTGGCATAATGGAATCGACTTAGCCGCATACTGGAATGCTCCAATAATCGCTGCCGGGCCGGGAGAAGTCATTTTCGCCGGACGTAAAGGAGGCGCGGGGATTGCCGTAGAGATTGACCATGGAAACGGTTTCACATCACAGTATGCGCATCTCAAACGGGCAACTGTAAAACGTGGTGACAAGGTCGCGCTCGGGGATCAAGTTGGGCTGATGGGGTCGACAGGACGGAGCACCGGACCACATCTTCACTATGAAGTCCATTTCAATGGAAAAGCCCACAATCCAGTAGAGTTCATGAAAGCAGGCAAACATGTTCACCAAGACTAAAGACGGTGCAGAAAGCACACTTACACCCGCTCAAGAGGCTGTTCGTGGAGCATCTAATAAGTCAGCATCAAGGGTCGGTGCCTCTATAATTTGTTCTGATATGAAGATTACAGGCTCAATCGTTTCAGAAGGCGCGATTCAGGTGGATGGTACGGTCGACGGTGACATCGCTGCGACGGATCTGGTCGTTGGTTCATCGGGTGAAATATTAGGGGAAGTTAAAGCGGAAACCCTACGAGTTAAGGGGAAGGTCAAGGGATCTATTCGGGCCGTGAAAGTAGAGCTTGAAACGGGTGCCAATGTTGTTGGCGACATCATTCATGGCGCTCTTATCATTCAGCCAGATGCCGCTTTCGAGGGTCACGTTAAGCGTGACGAAAACCCTCTTGCGATCAAAAAACCTCGGCCAGCTGTGTCTTCTACATCAAAAACGGCCTCGGGGGCGAGCTCAGCGTCCGTCGCTGAGACGAAAGCAACCAAAGGGGTGGCTTTCGAAGCCGCCACGTCTGGCGGCAACGCTTAGTTTTACCGGACTGACTGCCTGCAACGGTATGGCCTTTTCAGCTTATATATTAGCCTTCCGATTTCTCGGCGGTTCCGAGAGCGTAGGATAGCGATGCGGTCAGGAAGGGTGTGAGATCTCCATCCAAAACGCCCGATGTATCAGATGTCTCGTAATTGGTGCGCAAATCCTTGACCAACTGATAGGGCTGTAGAACGTATGAGCGTATCTGGTGGCCCCAACCGATATCAGTTTTGGCGTTATGGTCTGCCTGAGCCTCCGCTTCCCGCTTCTGGAGTTCCATTTCATAAATGCGGGATCTGAGCATATCCCACGCCATTGCTCGGTTCTGATGCTGCGAACGACCGGACTGACACGCGGCCACAATACCCGTCGGCTCATGTGTTAGACGGACCGCTGAATCGGTCTTATTCACATGCTGACCACCTTTACCGGATGCGCGATACGTATCTGTGCGAACATCTGAAGGATTGATGTCGACTTCAATCGTATCATCGATGACAGGTGAAACGGCGACAGAGGCAAAGGAGGTATGGCGACGTGCCGAGCTGTCATATGGGGAAATACGCACCAGCCTGTGTACTCCCTGCTCCGCTTTTAGCCAGCCATAGGCATTTTCACCTTTGATATGCAGCGTCACAGATTTCAGGCCAGCTTCGTCGCCCTCATGACTCTCGACCTCATCAACTTTATAAGTATTGGCTTGAGCCCATCGGGCATACATGCGCCTGAGCATTGCGGCCCAATCCTGACTCTCCGTCCCACCGGCACCGGCATTTATATTCAAGTAGCAATCATTGGAGTCCGCCTCGCCTGAGAGCAAAGCTTCTAACTCAGCCGTTTCAGCGCGCTGAGCCGCTTTCTTCAACGAGGACAGAACATCTGCGATCATGCCTTCGTCACCGTCAGCAAGTTCGAGGAGTTCAGTGGCATCGACGGCTTCCTGTTCAAGCTCGGTCACAACCTCGATGCCGCTCTCAAGCTTCTGACGCTCAGCCATCAATTTGCGCGCTTCTTGCGGAGCGTCCCAAAAGTCAGGCTGCTCAGAGAGCGCGTTTAACTCGTCTAGGCGTTTGTGTGCTGCGTCCCAGTCAAAGACGCCTCCTTAGCAACTCAGTCGATTGCTTAATTGATTCAGTGAGCGCAATGATTTCAGCGGACATTCTTAAAGCCTTATGTCAGACTCGACCTAATAAATGTCGTCTAAGTCTTCTTCAACAGGTGTTTCAGGGCGCTCAAACGAATCTAATCCTTCTACATCGTCGCCTAGCGGTGAAGTCGAGAAAATAGACCCGCTGTCATCATTACCGAAAATAATGTCTCCGCCCGTTCCAGATACGGCCAAACCATTAGCGTCAGCGAAGAAGAGACCAGGTTCAGTCCCAGGCCTAAATGCTTCAAGGATGACCTCATCGCTTTGTATAGTGGGTAGTCGTCCCGTTATGCGATCGACTTCGACGAGACGCACGCCCGGTGGCATCCGGAACGGTAAGGCGGGCTCATCTTCCAAGGCTCGTTGCATGAACTCGGTAAAAACAACACCCGC
>JBCCDF010000031.1:0-16435 GCA_039030935.1 Pseudomonadota bacterium
AATGGGGCAAAGCGTAGACCAGAAATACTCTCAAAGTTATCAAAAGGTGACGCGATTGCCCTCATAAGTGACGCTGGAACACCCCTGATTTCCGACCCAGGATACAAGCTTGTGCGCGATGCGAGACAGGCAGGACACACGATCCGTCCAATACCCGGCGCCTCTGCCGTGCTTGCTGGTCTTGTCAGCAGTGGCTTGCCAACAAACCGCTTCCTGTTCGGTGGTTTTCTCCCAACTAAATCCGCCGCGCGCAAAGCTGAAGTCGCGCCTCTCGCTGAGATCCCGGCAACGCTCATCTTCTATGAAACAGGCCCTCGCCTCGCATCCAGTCTTGCTGATCTCGTTGATGTATTAGGGCCCAATCGAGAGGCAAGTGTCGCGCGCGAGCTGACGAAACTGTTTGAGGAAACCAGGTCCGCAACTCTTCTGTCTCTTGCTGAGCACTACGCTCAGACGCCGCCACCAAAAGGTGAAATCGTATTGCTGGTCGGCCCTCCGGAAGATGTCGAAGCGGACCCGGCCGATATCGACCGAGCCTTAAAGGAAGCTTTGCAGATACTTCCTGTCAAACAGGCCGCTTCACAGATCGCAGATCGTTTTAAAATCTCAAAGCGGGACGCCTATCAACGCGCCCTTAGCTTGAAAGATGAGTAAGCAGAACCGCCGATCCCGCCAAAAGGCGGAGAGTCGTGGGCGACGTGCAGAAACGCTTGCTGCGCTGTTTTTACAAACAAAATTCTACACTATACTCGATCGTCGTGTCCGGTATTCATCAGGCGAGATAGACCTTATCGCCAAGCGCGGTCAGACATTGGCGTTTATTGAAGTGAAGCAACGTCAGACACTTGAGCAATGCCAAAGCGCTGTCCCGCTTAGGAGTTGGCAGAGAATTTCGACCGCCGCAGAGACGTGGATGACTCGAAGGCCTCAGCTGAGCCATCTTGATTGGCGTTATGATTTGATTGCGATAACGCCTAAAGCCTTCCCAAGGCACTTGCGTGATTTTTGGCGGCCTTAGTGTCGCCGCAACTGGCTTTTAACCAATTCCGGCAATGACAAAGTTTTCTGGAGATCGCCATGCCTCGCCATAAGATACCATTGGTCTTTATCTCGCTCATTCTTCCTGTAACGGGATGCGCCACAGCGGTCGTCGGCAGTGCGGCCACGATCGGCGTAACGGCGTCGCAAGAGCGCACGACTGGTGAAGCCATTGATGATGCAACTGTTTCCAACCAGGTCAAAGCGAGGCTCCTGGCGGCACAAAAAGGCTTTGGCGAAGTTGATGTCGAAGTCGCTGGTGGTCTCGTCCTGCTCTCAGGTCGCGTTATGACGCCGAAACAAAAAATTGAGGCAGAGAGCATCGCTTGGGAATCACCACGCGTCAGGGAAGTTGCCAATGAAATCAAGATCGAGCCGCCAGGTGGGTTCATCGCAAACGCAAGCGATGAGCTAATTGGAAGCCGTGTGCGTGCGCGACTGCTTGGGTCAAGCAGCGTGAAGGCTCGCAATTTCAACGTCGAGACGTATGGCGGAATTGTCTATCTCATGGGCGTGGCAAGCAGCCGAGACGAATTGGAGGCGGCTGCACGTGAAGCCAGTTTAGCGAGTGGTGTTCGTCAGGTCGTGTCTTACGTCCGCTTGCGTGATGAGCGCGGCCAGATCGTCCCGTATCAACCCGACGCCTCGACAGCCAGCATCGACAGAGGCGAGCTTCTCGGCGGACCGGGAAGTTAGCCTCAAAGAACTTTCCGCTTTCAAATCAAGACGACGACGCCTTATAAGCGATTAACTCATACTGCTTATTGAGAGCGCCCATGGATCTTCGCGTCGCAATTCAAACTGACCCGCTCGAGACAGCTGACGTTGATAGCAATACCACATTCGCTCTGTGTGAAGCCGCGCAGTCTATTGGCGCGACACTCTTTGAATATCAGCCTGAAAACCTGACTTATAATGCCGGTCATATATCGGCTTGGGCGCGACCTATGCAGGTGCAGAGGGTCTCGGGTAAGCCGGCACGCTTTGAAGATCGCGAACGCATTGACCTGCGCGAGGATGTCGATGTCATTCTCGTTCGTCAGGACCCGCCTTTCGACATGGCTTACATCACGGCCTGTCATATACTCGAGTTGCTTTCGCCAGAAACGCTGGTCCTCAACGACCCCGAACACATTCGCTCAGGTCCAGAAAAACTCTATCCGATCGCGGTGCAAGAGTTCATGCCGCCCACATTAATTTCCCGTGACCGAGCTGCCATCGAAGCGTTTCGCGGTACGCACTCAGATGTGATTGTGAAGCCGCTCTATGGCTTTGGTGGTGGGGACGTTTTTCATACAAAACCTGGCGACAATAATTTCGGCCCGCTTATCGACTTGTTTTTGGGCCGAACTCGCGAACCGCTCATCGTTCAAGCGTTTCTGCCCGCCGTCGCTGAAGGGGATAAACGAATTATACTCATCGACGGTGAAGCAGTTGGTGGTTTCAACCGCGTACCACTAAAAGGCCACGCGCGGTCAAATCTCGCTGTAGGGGGCACCGCTGAGGCCAGCGATTTGACCGAAGCCGACTTGGATATTTGTCGCGCCATTGGACCAGACCTGAAAGCCAAAGGACAAGTGCTTGTCGGAATTGATGTCATTGGTGGACGACTAACAGAGGTGAACAATACCTCTCCAACGGGTGTGCAACAGGTCCGTAATTTTACGGGGCGTGATCCAGCCGCTATGTTTTGGGAAACCGTGAAAGATAAACTTGCCAATCGGTAGCTGCATCGGCAAATAAGAGGAATGGGTATGAAAGTCTTAACGATCGCGAGCCTCTCATCGCTTGCACTTATTGGTGTCGCCTGTTCCGAGCCGTCTTCTCCTGTTCAAGAGAAGGTCGAGCCAGTCGAGGAGACCGTTTCTGAAACGACTGAGCAAGCCGGAGAGAGTGGTTTCACTTTAAATCTCTTTGAAGAAGAGAGTGGTGACAATGGGTTTAATATCGGCTTTGAGGACGCCACAGACGACCCGCTAACGGGATTTGACTTCGGCGATGATGGGAGCGAGGGCCTCTTAAGTGATGTCCCTGAAATAGATGCGCCGATTACACCGGTTGAGGATGAAGAATTCATCACGCTGCCTGAAGTCCCAAGCGTTGATGAAGACGAAATTATTCGCATTCAGGAATAAAGTTCTTTATTTGTTCCTTTCGCTATGGTAGGTCTTTCTCCTCGTAGAGGAGGGCGCTTTGGTTTGCCGCATCGGGACATTTGCCTTTGAAGGCGTTGACGCAAAACTTGTTGATGTTCAGGTTCAGATGGTTGGCTCATCGCAGCCATCTTTTCACATCGTAGGGCTTCCCGATAAGGCTGTTGGTGAGAGCCGTGAGCGTGTTAGAGCTGCGTTTTCCGCCATCGGATTGGCGCTACCGCCAAAGCGGATCATCGTGAATCTCGCCCCTGCTGATTTGCCTAAAGAGGGCAGTCACTATGATCTTGCAATCGCTCTGGCGATCATGGCGAGCATGAGTGTCATCCCCGCAGATGCTTTGGATGGTCATGCCGCCCTTGGCGAGTTGTCACTTGATGGACGATTGGTTCAGACCCTTGGCGTTTTACCAGCGGCGATGCAGGCGCTTGATCTCGATTTACGCCTGATCTGCCCTGAAGTCTGCGGCCCTGAAGCGGCTTGGGCCGGAGAAGGGAATATTGCGGCACCAAACCTTATAAGTTTAATCAACCACTTCTCAGGGCGCGATCCGTTGTCGTGTCCACCACCGGGCGAGCTTGCCGTTGAAACAAACCTGCCAGATTTGCGGGATGTTAAAGGTCAAGATGGAGCGAAACGTGTTTTGGAGATCGCGGCTGCAGGCGGACACAATTTGCTGTATTGCGGGCCGCCAGGCTCCGGAAAATCGATGCTCGCAAAACGCTTGCCCGGTATTTTGCCTCCGCTTTCGGCGCGTGAATTACTTGAAGTATCCCAAATACAATCTGTGGCAGGAATGCTTGAGCGGGGTCAGCTTTCAAGATCACGCCCTTTTCGAGCACCACACCATAGCGCAAGCATGGCCGCTCTTGTTGGCGGTGGAATGAAGGCCAGACCCGGTGAGGTCAGTCTGGCCCATCACGGTGTTCTTTTTTTAGATGAACTCCCTGAATTTAGCGGTCAGGTCTTGGACAGTTTGCGCCAGCCGCTCGAAGACGGAAATGTCGTCATTTCGCGAGCAAATCGGCACGTAAAATATCCAGCGCGCTTCCAACTGATTGCCGCAATGAATCCCTGTCGATGCGGTGGTGGTCCCGGTGATGCAGCCTGTCGTCGTGGTCCTAAGTGCGCTCAGCAATATCAGGCACGTCTTTCGGGGCCGTTCCTTGATCGCATAGATCTGTATTACGATACGCCACCGGTGACGGCCATGGATTTGACCTTGCCACCCCCTGCTGAGGGCAGCGCGGAAGCCGCGGCGCGGGTTTTAGCAGCGCGCCAAATTCAATCGGATCGCTATGCAAAAGAGAGTGGACGTTTACAGCGCCCAGTGAATGCCGATGCTGATAGTTCTGCGCTCGATTTATACGCACAACCTGATGAGAAAGGGAAAGCTCTGATTGCGGATGCTGCGTCAAAGCTCAATCTGTCGGCTCGTGCGTACCATCGGGTGCTTAAGGTGGCTCGGACAATTGCGGATCTTGACGGCGCCACAGCGGTTCGCCGTCTGCATATTGCCGAAGCGCTATCTTATAGGCGCAGAGCGCCTGGAGATACGACGGCGCAAAGCGAAAGAGCTTTGGCGCAATAAGGTTTTGGGTGAGCGTAGATCTAAGCACAGTCTTAACGGCTGACTGATAAGCACACTCAATGAGTCAGTCAGATAAGCAGCTTTCGCCTGAGCAAGCCTTCCTCGCGACGGCAAGTCACGAGATCCGCACGCCCTTAAATGGGATCCTCGGAACAGTTTCCCTTTTGCTTGAAACTGATCTTAATCCTGCACAGCGAGAATATGCCGAACTGATCCGGATTTCCGGCGGGCGATTGCTCGATATGTTGAACAATATGCTCGACGTTGCACGCTTAGATGCGGGCGAAGTCAGCATCGACACCTCAGAATTTTCACCTTCGACCCTTGTTCAAGAAGTTGTCGAGTTACTCAGTCCGCGGGCACACGCAAAGGCCCTTGATCTCGCTGTTCGAATGTCAGAAAAAGTGCCCAAAACGGTCCATTTAGACGCCGGTAAGGTGCGCCAAATTCTCTTCAATCTGATCGGAAATGCTCTGAAGTTTACTGAAAAAGGTGGCATTCTTATTGATGTTGATTTTGCCGAAGACGCGTTGATTTTTGATGTCATGGACACCGGTCCTGGCGTTCCGGAGTCTGCGAAAGAGACGATCTTCACAGCGTTCCGGCAATCTCAATCGAGTGACGCTGAAAAAGATGGCGGCGTTGGCCTTGGTCTTGCGATTGTTATCCGGCTTCTATCGATTTTGCGTGGCCAAGTCTCGCTTAATAGTTTTCCGACAGGTGGATCGGTGTTCACTGTTAAAATCCCAGTCAGGCTTGCGATATCTTCGTCTCCGGGTTCTACGCCTCATTCCGGTAAAACAGTTGCTTTCGCAGGGCTACCCTCGGCCACGTCGCTCAGTGCAGCAGAAACGCTAACTGCCATGGGACATGGAGCCATTTATTTGCCAAGTTCCGTGCAGGCGTCTGATATTAGATCAGATTTGATATTGGCTGATGCCACATTGCCCATTGGAAAAATCGAGGCCTTTACAAAAACTGCTCCGGTGCTGGTTATGCTGCGCCCAGAGGATCGGTCTGAACTGCCAAGGTTCAGAGACGTGGGGGTTTCAGGTTGGTTGCTGCGCCCGCTAAGGGCTGCCTCTCTCAAAGACCGTATTGAGCTGGCGCTGAGTGGCGCGGAAGCGATTGACGAAGAGACTGCCGAAATTGGATCCGCCCGCATTGTGATTGCCGATGATAACGCAATTAACGCTCTGATTGCTCAGCGCGCTTTAGAGGCTGCGGGCTTTTCAGTGACAACCGCATCAACCGGGCGTGAAGCTCTCGACGTTATCGCCCAAATCAGGCCACATCTTATCTTCATGGATTTAAGAATGCCGATCATGGATGGATTTGAGGCGATACGCCACTTGCGTGCGAGCGATGCCGATACCCCCGTCATCGCTATTTCAGCCGAAATCAATCCAGAGATTGAAAAACGCGCTAAGCTTTGTGGGGCGAACGGTGTCGCGGCGAAACCATTGGATGCGGCCGCTTTGCGCCGCCTTGCGTTTGATTGGATCGCGCCCAGTCGTCAGGCAGATGTCGCATGAGTGAGGGTGCTGTTGGCGCGGTTGCGAAAGAAAAACCCCGCTTCGTCCGTGCCCTAGCAGCGCTCAAAGACCGGCGAATGCTCGCAATGCTTCTATTGTCCTTCGCAGCAGGCCTGCCATACGGTGCTGTTCTCGGAACACTCAATGCCTGGCTGACCATCGAAGGGATAACGCCTTCTACGATTGGTGTTCTTTCGATTATCACGCTTGGCTATTCCTTTAAGTATTTATGGGCACCTGCATTTCAGACGCCAAAGCTGATCCCATTTCAGCGGCTGGGCGCACGTCGGTCATGGCTATTGATGTTTCAGGTTCCGATGGCCGCTCTATTAGCGCTTCTGGCGCTTACAAACCCTGCCGAGAATATCGGTTTTGTTGCTTTGCTGGCTCTTGTGATCGCCTTGATGTCGGCCACCCATGACATTGTTCTGGACGCTTGGCGGATTGAAGTCGCCCGTTCTGAAGAAGACAAAGATATTATGTCTGCGCTTTACCAGTTTGGGTACAGGCTCTCAGGCTTCATCACGGGTTTCATTGCTTTGTTGCTTGCTGCACGATTGGGGTGGACAGCCGTTTACGTTATCATTGGTGCCATGATGGCGATTGCTGCGCTGGGGACACTTGTTGCGCCTGAACCTGATGAGACGATAAATCGCGACGAGAATCGCCCTTCATTCTTCAACAGTTTACCGACAAAGATACGCAGAATCTCGACAATCTGTATATCGATTGGGTGGTTAGTAGCGGCTGCGATGATCGTTTTGTTCATGACACAAGCTTTGATTTTGGAAACCAATCCTAGTGCGCGAAATTTTGTCAGAAATCAGGGGCCGATCATTGTTGGTTTAACCGTTCTGATGCCTGCCGTAATTGCCGCATATCTGCTCTATAATTGGAAACCTCTCGCGCAAACGGGCGCAATCCGGAGCGAGGGTAGTGGGATTTCGAGAGCCTTGTTTCGTGCAATTTTTGATCCATTACTGGATCTCATTGAACGCATGCGCTGGGGCGTTATTCTTGTCTTGCTTCTTGCGCTGACTTACCGTTTTACAGATGCAGTATGGGGCTCTTTTGCTTATCCATTTTATCTTGATGATCGTTTTGGTGCCCTTCACCATACGATGGATGATGTTGCGATTGCCTCAAAATTCTTTGGTGTTCTCATGACGATTTCGGGCGCAGCCTTGGGCGCAGTTGTAATCGCCTTCGTTGGACGAATGCCTGTTCTAATAATTGGCGCTGTTTTGGCTGCGGCCACAAATCTTCTGTTCGCCGACTTATCTGCAGGCGGTTCTGGTATGGATGCGTTCCTTGCTTTGACTTATCTTGACGGGCCGCTGATCGCCTTTGCAGAATGGGCAGCGGTGATATCGCCAGACCCGGTTGCTCCTGATCAAGGCCAACGCATGGCAAGGTTGATGATGGCAATTGCCGGAGAAAATCTGGCTGGTGGTTTTGCGAGCGTGGCGATCGTCGCTTATTTGACGTCTGTTGTGAATCCACGTTTCGCTGCTGTGCAGTATGCGCTTTTAGGGTCGCTGACAATGTTGCTCGGAACCCTTGGCCGATCATGGCTGGGTGAGATGATCGAGGCTCAGGGCTATTATACCGTCTTCATCATCACATTTTGGCTTGGCATGATCGCGGTTGCGCTCTGCGTTATGGAGACAGTGCGGCGGGCATTTGTGGTTCGGGATCAGGAACTCGCCTCTGTCTGATTGTCGTTTAGCATAGCCGCGTGTCCCCGTGCGGCGTCTGGGGTTAGAGCGAAATCATTGATATCAGGCACGCGCCCAAAGGCGATTTTGGCCCCTGCATAGCCGCCCGGCGGCTCTTTGGTGATACCGAGTGAAATCACGCAGCCACTATTTCGCGCATTCAGTGTGTCCATAACGTCGGTCAATGTCTCCCATCGCGCTCGTTCGGACCTCGCTTCGGTGTGCTCGAATAAGTCCCCTGATGTTTGACCTTCCGGTGCAATCCCGTGAAGCATGACAGACACTTTTTTGAAGTGTTTTGCTCGTGTCACCCTGCAGCCTAAATCGAAGAGCTGGGTCATCTCAGTCAAAAATGTATGATCATCGCGTGCCGGGAAGAAGCGTGTTTCGCGCCCCCAGCGCCGTTTATCGGGTAAGCCGAGTGATATGCTGAGGGATTGAGCGGTGTAGCCTTCACGCCTAAGTCGTCGCGCCGCTTTAACGGTCAGCAAGCGCAGACAGTCACGGGCCTTTTCGGGTGTGCGCCAATCCGCCGATAAGATGCGGCCATGGCCGAACATCCGTCGTTCGGTTTCAGGTCGCGAGATGGCATGGCCTCTTAGCGCCGCCCATAGACGCTCCCCTTCGACATTGTTCCAGATCTTGCGGGCGTGTTTGGGCGAGAGGTTCCATAGTTCTTCAACCGTATTGACATGTGCGTTGCCGAGCCTTGTCGCCATATTCTGTGAGATCCCTGGCAAATCTGTCAGCTCCAAATCAAACAAGCGACCGGGCAAATCATCAGGATTCAAAACGACCAATCCGTCCGGCTTCTTCAATTCTGCGGCAACTTTCGCTAGAAATTGATTGGGTGCCAGCCCGATAGAGCATGTCAGATGTGGCCCAAATTCGCTCTTTAGAGCCGCTTTAATGGCGCGCGCGATCTGCTCGCCGTTTTTGCGTTCACGGCCAAGAAGCTCGCACTCCATTTCATCGATCGACCATACTTTCTTGACAGGAACAAACTGGTCAATGACTTCAAGAATACGGTGGTGTAATCTCACATATTCGTCGTGGCGGGCCATTAACAGAGCGATATCCGGGCAAAGCTGTCTCGCTTCTTTTACCCGAGTTCCGCGTTTAATGCCGAATGTCTTAGCCTCGTAACAGCGTGCAATGAGGCTCGTATGCTCAGAATGAAGCGGGATCACCCCGACCGGACGATTGGCAAATTGCGGTCGCAGTGTTTTCTCGGCATTCGCAAAGAAGCCGTCAAAATCAAGATAAAGGGTTTCGATTTCAGTAGGACAACGCATTCCTTATTTAGAACAATACAAGAACAAATGGCAAGACCTCACACGCTTAAGGCATCGTGATAATGAGGAGATGCGTCCCTTTTTCATGCTCACTAGAATACGGAGCTGTTTGAGTTTACTGTCACAGTGAATTCAAGGAGATCCCCATGAAAAATAGTCTTGTGGTCACAACAGCTGCGGTCGCTCTTCTGGGCCTTAGTGCCTGCACGCCGTCTAGCGACACCGATTCTGCGGTGAGTGAGGTGGTAGAAGCCGTTAGCAAAGCCCCAACAGGCCGCGCTCTTGCTGCGGAGCTTTTAGAGGGCGAGTACACGACGGCGACCATTTCGGATTTCAGCACGGATGCATTTAGTGCTCTGGCGGCACAACTTCCCGGCGACACGACTTTCAGTTTCAGCTCTGTGACGGAAGGCGATAATGGCGCGTCCGTCGTAAATGACTTTACCTTTACGGTCATGGTTGATGGTATCGAGTTTGGTCTGAAAGCAGACACAGCGGAGTTCTGGGGTTTTGATGGCGACGCCCTGAACGGACGGCTTGAGGGCACAAATCTAGATCAGACGCTCAAACTAGCCGACCGGATCACGCTCACAGGTATAAGCTCGGTCGGTTTTGATGAATTGGGCGAGCGCATGATGCGTGAGTACAATGATGCGCTGGTCAATACGATTGATCCAAGTGGCGATATTATTGCCCCGACTGATTTGATGGTGATTCGCGAGTATGACATTCGGGCGGGGAAACTGGTTTTAGATGGTCTGACATTAGACCCATATGAAGTCACATTCACCCAAGATGAGGGTATCGGTTCGGACAGTATTGACGGTGTTCATCTGTTGCAGGCCTATGCGGCTTCATCTCGTGCGTTCAGCCTAGACGGCCTCGCGCTTTCCGACGCTGAATTTGTCATGGATATGGCCGCTGCGGAGCAGGGCATGTCCATGAATATGATCACCCCAGTGGCCGTAATGAGTGACTATAAGCGCGGTGATATCGGGTACCTCGCCTATTTCGATAACACTTTCGATATGGAAGGGGCTTTCCCTGTAGAGGACGCAGGCTTCGAGAATGACACATTGAAATTGGATATGCGGGGTGAGCTGAAGGCTTACGAAATTTCTGATTTTGATCTCGCTAATGTCTATCGTGCTGTTTCAGAGTGGAAGATGCCCGAACAAACTGAAACTGACTTCATGAGCTTGGGGCAGTGGAGAATCGAGGGGTATTCCTTCGATTTTGGGGGTGAGACCGTCTTCAATTCTGACTTAATTGCCCTTGATCTCACAGAGTTTCATTGGCTTCTCCCGACAGACATCAGTCTTGATATCGACGGATTTGCCTACGAACTCGGGGCAATTTTCGACAGCGTCTTTGAGATCTTACCTGACGAAGAAGTGTCTGCTGACGAACTTGCTCAAATACAAACCGTCATGACCGTCTTAGGTGAGAATGATCTGGACTGCCTGTGCGGAGATTTCGAACTTAAAGCATCCTGGGATGAGGATACCGGCGCAATCACCTATTTTGAGACCGGTAATTTTGCTGATCTTTTCGGTGGCAAAACCGAGTTTGACTTGTCAATCATAACACCGGCTCAGGCCGCTGCGGCAATTACCGAAGTCGTCGATGAGCGCACTTTTGAGGAGCAATTTGAAGCTGCTTCCGAATTTCGCTCATTTCTCTGGCAAATCGAAGACACTGGGGGACTGGATGCGCTTTTGAAAGTGGCTCACGAAATTGGCGAAGCTTTCCCCGATGAGCCTGGCATGGCGATGCTGGCCTATAATGATGCTGAAGCGCTGCGAGCGCTTGCGGTAAATGCTGTCCGTGGCTTTGGGCCTGCAGCTGTGCAAGGCGTTCCGGAAGCCGAGCCTTGGGTTGATCTCGTTGCGACATGGTTAGAAGACGGCGGGACTTTGACGGTAGAGGCCGATCCGCCAAGCCCAATTAATCAAGCGCTCGTTGAAGAATTCGGCGATCGCGATCCTGAGCCGTCTGAGATGATTGAAATCTTTGGTGTGTCTGTAACGCATACTCCTCCAAATTAGACCTGAAATGAGGATGTGAGGCACTCATCGCAAAACGCGGCAGATCGGTGCTTGACCCCAAGCACTGTGCGCCTCACATCATGGCATGAATGAATCTGGAGTTTTCATGACACGCCTTGATGATGAAGCTGAAGCCAAACCAATGAGCGAACCCAACGCGTTTCTTGAAGAAGCGCTGTTTAACGCTCGCACGATTATGCTTACAGGGGGTGTCGATGACAAGCTTGCACGCCGCGTTTGCGAGCGTCTTCTAGCCCTAGCGTCGGATAGCGCGGATCCTATCCTACTCGTCATTTCATCACCGGGTGGGCACGTCGAGTCTGGTGACATGATCCATGACATGATCAAATTTGTCGGAGCCCCTGTCAAAGTGCTCGGCTCAGGTTGGGTCGCATCTGCGGGAGCATTAATTTATTCGGCGGCGAAGAAAGAAAATCGGTTTGCATTGCCAAATACGCGTTTTCTCCTTCACGAACCGCGTGGCGGCGTTGGTGGTCAGGCGTCTGACGTCGAAATACAAGTTCGCGAAATTGTCCGCATGCGGGAGCGCCTGAATAAAATTTTCGCTGAAGCGACAGGCCAACCACTTGAGAAAATCCAATCTGATACAGATCGCGATCACTGGATGAGTGCTGAAGAAGCCGTCGAGTACGGATTGGTGAGCAAGATCGTAAATCACCACAGCGACGTTGCTTAGAGTGCTGACCAGCGGTATCAGGATTACCGTCCTGTAAACAATTTTGTGCAAATTCACATGATCTACAATGTGAGTTCGCCAAATGCAGAAATGCCTTCGTGATATTGCCCGACCGCTTCCTCGTGTGCAGTCAACGCGAACGTTGCGGGAGCTGATGCGGGCATTCCACTCTAAGCCAGACCTAAACGCTATTCTCGTTCTAGATGGTGTCGGTATATTTGGCTTGTTTTCCCGTGATCTCCTTCAGAAACTTGTCTTGTCTCAGACAGACCTGTCTATTCCGCTCTCAAAATTGCCTTGTGAGCCCGTCATTCAAATATCACCAACTACGCCTATTGCGAAAGTTGCACTGAAGATCGCGAAGTCGGCCAAGATCGGTGAAATCCTGACTGCGCTTCAAGACGGCCGACAAGCTCATGTTTCAACGCAACAGCTCTTAAAGGCCGTGGCTATTGAAAATGTCATGAGAGCTAAAGCTCTTTCGCATTTGCAGAAAGAATTTAATCAGCCGTCTGATAATCAGACGACCAATACAAATCTAATGCTCACGGCCCTCACCCATGAAATTCGCACACCCCTATCGGGCATGATGGGACTCGCCGAAGTTCTAACTGAGCGACTTCCCGATAGTGAAGCCCGAAATCTAGCGCAGATGATTCTTGAGGCTGGCCAAGATCTTGACCGGGCTCTCCGAAATGCCAATCAAATGGTAAGCGACGCGGATCTTGTTGAAGCTGGAGACATGGTCACAACAGATCTCGATACACTCGTCGATGATTTGCGCGAGAGTTGGGCCCTGCTTGCGGCCCGTCAAAAAACTAGATTCTCGATCGATCTCGCCGCAGATGGGCCACCGCGCATTAAGTGTTACGAAGCTCAAGTGCGCGAAACAATTGATAATCTGATCAATAACGCTCTGCGGTTTACCCGAGCCGGGGATATTGCCATCAGGATGTCGACGCAGCCTGTTGACGATCAGCCATTGCTAAGTGTTTCCATTTCGCAAACAGGTAGACGCCTTAGTGGCGCACAGAAGCAGGCAATCAGCAAGGCTCTGCAGGAAGGCACGATCGGCGGAGATATTCCTGGATGGGCCTTAGCTTTGGTTGTCTCCCAAAAGACAGCCCATAAACTTGGGGGGACTCTAACCCACGCTGATAATCCGCGCGGTGGCAGTGTCCTTACATTGACTTTGCCTGTTCAGCCTGCCGATATAAAACTGTTGCCTACCCAGCCGGATATGGCTTTGAAGTCAGGGCGGTTTGATCTTGGCACTGTCTTGCTTGTTGAGGACCATGAAGCGAGTGCTATGACGCTCATCGACGCGCTTGAGACAGCTGGCTGGACGGTCATTCATACCCACACCCTTCGTGAAGCCGCACGGATTGTCGATACGAATACGCTTCAGGCCATCATTACAGACCTCAATCTTATGGATGGAAATGGTCTGAGCTTGATTGAGCGCGTACGCCAAGTTGATGGAGTAAACCAGACAATTCCAGTAATTAGCATGACCGCTGAAATCGGCGAACAGAAAGCACGTTTAGCTCTAAATGCAGGGGCAAGCTGGACTTTACGCAAACCTGTTCAGGGTCCAAACCTTGTCGCGCTTCTTGCGGATATGATTCTGAATAATCAGCGACCGGACGATGCTACTGAGCGTGCCCGTATACGCCTGACTGCGTAACCCAATAGAGCGTTAGCGGCTAAGTTCTCTCATTGCGCCGTCGAGACCTTCAAGCGTCATTTCAAACATCCGATCAGGACCGATCAGCTCACGGATCAATTGGATAGAGCCGGTATAATCCCAAGCTCCAGACTTGACCGGGTTCAACCAGGCAAGGTTCGGATACTGCTGCACAAATCTCTGAATCCAGACCCCGCCGGCTTCCTCATTCCAGTGCTCAACCGAACCCCCTGAATAGGTAATCTCATAGGGACTCATGGTTGCATCACCGACCACGATCACTTTGTACTCGCTCGGGTACTTGTGCAGCACATCCCAAGTCGGGATAACGTCGCTGCGCCGCCGCCGATTATCCTTCCAGAGACCCTCATAAGGGCAATTATGAAAATAAAAGTATTCGAGATTCTTGATCTCCGCGCGTGCTGCGGAAAACAATTCCTCCATGACTTTTACATGGGGGTCCATTGAGCCACCAACATCCATGAGGAGCAACACTGAGACAGTGTTTCTACGCTCTGGGCGCATCTCAATGTCGAGATAACCCTGACGGGCGGTGTTTCGGATGGTCGCATCGAGATCGAGTTCGTCAGCCGCTCCATCCCGGGCCCATTTGCGCAAGCGTTTCATGGCAACTTTGATGTTGCGCGTGCCTAGCTCGACACTGTCATCATAGTTTTTGAACTCGCGCTTATCCCAGACCTTTACAGCCCGGCGGTGACGAGATTTTTCCTGCCCTATCCGAACCCCTTCAGGGTTGTACCCATTTGCCCCAAAAGGAGACGTGCCGCCGGTGCCGATCCATTTATTTCCGCCTTCATGGCGCTTTTTCTGTTCTTCAAGCCGTTTTTGAAGCGTTTCCATCAGCTTCTCAAAGCCGCCAAGCGCTTCGATTTCCGCCCGTTCTTCATCCGTCAGGAACTTCTCAGTCATTTTGCGCAGCCATTCTTCGGGCAGGTCTTGCGCGTCGACGGCGTCCCCAAGCGTGTCTAATCCTTTGAAAACATGGCTGAAGACCTTGTCAAATTTGTCGATGTTGCGCTCATCTTTCACGAGCGCCGTCCGGGACAGATAATAAAATTCTTCGACATCCCGCCCGATCACGGCCTTATCCATTGCTTCCATTAGCGCCAGATATTCCTTTAGCGTCACTGGGACTTTGGCTTCGCGCAATTCATTGAAGAAATTCAAAAACATAAGGCTCGCTCCATTGGAGTAGAGATTAGACCGATAAGCCCGTTACGCAAATACTCACCCTGCGTGAGCTTAAGAGGTCTACTTGGCTGGAACACCCAAGACGGAGTCAGCGACAAACATATTCGTCGCGCGTTCTTGGCCAAATGTGCTCATTTGGTTGTGACCCGGAATAAAGCGTACATCGTTTCCTAGAGGCCATAGCTTTGTGACGATGGAATTGATGAGGTCTTCATGGCTACTTTTAGGGAAGTCTGTGCGCCCTATTGAGCCCGCAAAGAGGACATCACCGACAAAGGCAAAGCGGCCAGCCTCGTGATAGAAGATGATATGACCCGGTGTGTGGCCTGGAGTGTAAAAGACTTGAAAGGTCTCACCACACAGACTGACTGTATCGCCCTCATCGAGCCATTGATCGGGTTTGCAATCCCGTACGCCGGGGATCCCATATTGTGCGGCCTGAGCTGCTAATCCCTCAAGCAACCATTCATCATCGCGATGCGGCCCAATGATTTTGCAGCCAAAGTGCTCGGCCAGCTCTGCGGCCCCGCCAGCGTGATCGATATGGCCATGGGTCAGCCAGATTTCGCTGACATTGACCTCAAATTGTGCTGCGGCCGCTTTGAGTTTCTCAACGTCACCGCCCGGATCAATAAAGACGGCGTCCTTGGTCTCATTATGCCACATGAGCGAGCAGTTCTGTTGAAACGGCGTCACCGGAATAATTTGGATTGATAGCTGAGGTTTTCGGTTTGGTTCGGTCATCTGTCTCTACAGTCGCGTATAGGTTAAGCGCATGGTTGCGAGGTTGTTTAGGATCACGCCAGCTCCGAAATAGTAAAGACCAGCGCGCGTCTCAAATCCGATAAAAACGGCCATTTGGCTCAAACCAATGAGCAGAGCCGCCAGAAACACATCCAGCATCGACCATTTTCCAAGAATGTTTAGCAGATTTGCGAGCTTGCGGCTGGGTGCTGCGCCTTGGCGAAAAATGATCGCAGCGGTCAGGGTTTTCGCTATCGGGAAGACCGCTGAGAACAACACGACGACTAACCCTAAAATCGGTAAGCCGCTCTCAAATAAGGTCTGAACAATGCCGTAGAGGTTATATTCCGCGCCTCCAAAGCCTGTCCAATTCGGCTTCCAGACAGATGGAATGATCAGCCCTGCAATAATCAATGCCGCTGAAACGTAAAGCAGCATCTCTGCCAAGACATTGACGACCGGCGCTATACCCGTCGAACGCTGTTTCGGCGCATCTGCTTGTTCAGTTTCCATTTCAAGACAGTGCAAATCACAGACACGGCGGTCAATCACTTTGCTGCGCCTCTCATGTGGCCGTGAAGAGCGATGAGAAAGATGTTTTTGCGCGGACGTTTGGGAATTAGAATTGGCGGGTTGGTCGGGGTAGCGATCTCTCCACTATCAAATCAGGAAATGAACCCGTGTATACGTAAGACAGAGTTCAACATGATCTCGATC
>JBCCDF010000032.1:0-16422 GCA_039030935.1 Pseudomonadota bacterium
GCTGGGCTCAGGGCTTGGTTGACAGGCAGCGACGCAAAACAGGGTGCCGAGGGCGAATGGAAGAGAAGCGAAGGCGGAGAGAGAGCTTGGCGTTTTCATAAGGTCACCGTAGAGGCTAATCGGATATTTTGAAAAGGGCTTAGTCATGTCGAAACCCGGCGCAAGAAATTTGATCACGGATGTTGCGGGTTTGCGAGTCGGGAACGCGGTCGATAAGCAAATGAAGACGGGCACGACAGTCATTCTGGCCGATGAGCCCGCTGTCGCTGCTGTTGCGGTCGCTGGTGGCGGGCCGGGCACAAGAGAAACCGACCTGCTTGCCGCCGATACACTGGTCGATCAGGTCGATGCGATTACGCTGTCCGGAGGTAGTGCTTATGGATTAGCGGCTGCAGACGGCGTCGTGGCAGAATTAGGGGCGCAAGGACGAGGCTTCAAATTAGCGAGCGCGGAAGGTGTACCGAAAACACCGATCGTGCCCGGCGCTATCCTCTACGATTTGGCCAATCGCGGTGACAAAGACTGGGGCGCGACACCGCCTTATCAGGATTTGGGCCGCAAAGCGCTCAAAGCCGCGAGCCTAGAGTTTGACATTGGCGCGGCAGGCGCTGGCTTTGGCGCGCTGGCAGGTCGGCACCGCGGCGGGCTTGGCTCAGCAAGCGTGATCACAGAGGATGGGCTCACCGTCGGCGCGCTTGCCGCAGTAAACTGTTTTGGGTCAGTATTCATGCCGAACACTAAGACGTTCTGGGCGTGGCCGTATGAAATGGAGAATGAGTTTGGAGACATGCAGCCTCCCGCAGGCTATAAGGTCGATGCTGAAGACTGGGGCGCCGCGAAGATCAATCCACAGCCGGGGCAGAATACAACGATCGCTTGCGTTGCCACAGATGTCGCGCTGAGCGCAGGACAAGCCAAACGCATCGCGCAGATGGCCTTGTCAGGCTTTTCACGCGCCATTCGACCTGTCTTCGCGCCTTTTGATGGAGATGCTGTGTTCGTTCTATCGACCGGGAAAGTGGCGTTGCCAGAGCCTGACGCACCTGCGCTGACCCGCATCGGAGAGCTGGCGGCGAACACGCTTGCCCGCTCGATTGCTCGTGGGGTCTATGAGGCGGCTCGAAACGGCCCAAAAAGCTGAAATCAAAGGTTGCCATCACAAGGCCCGAAGCGTAATGAACCGATCTTCGCGCTCTGGTAGCTCAGCTGGATAGAGTACTTGACTACGAATCAAGGGGTCGGGGGTTCGAATCCTCCCCAGAGCGCCACTCCCTCTAAAATTCATCTATTTGCAGTAGTTCTTCTTGAAGGTCCTGACCATTTGGCCAGTTGATCCCGAAATAGCTGCGCGCGGAGTGACAGAGTTCAGGGAAGCCGACGAGGTCTAGAACTGCCTTGTTCCAAAGCATTGGTTTCAGTTTGACATATTCAGAATGGCTGATGTTTCCCAATAAGATCAGGTCGCTGGATCGGGTGATGCCTTCGAGGTCTCTTGAGATGCTCGGTCCACCGCCTGCGTCTGAAAGACGATATGATGCAGAGGTTTCAGTTACGTCACACGCCTCAATATCGGGGCTGATATAGATCGTCGTCGACAGACCGCTTTGCTGCAGCCGCATGACCAATTCGATCTGTGGACTACCGATCAGCCGGTTGGTGTCTGATTTGAATTTGGCCCCGACCAGAGCGATGCGTTTGACTCCCTGCTTAAGAACCCATTTGCGAGCGCGCTCGATCTGGCTGTCATTGCCTGTCTCCACCCCCTTTAAGACCGGGGTTTCAATATCCGACTGATTGGCAAATGATCTCAGCATTTTAAGATCTTTGGGGAGACAAGGCCCACCAAACGCAAAGCCAGGTTTCAAATAGGCAGGAGAGATGTTCAGTTTCGAATCTGAGCACAAGATGTCGAGCAACTCGCGACCATCCTGATTGATTGCCATTGCCAAATTACCAAGCTCGTTTGCGAATGATACTTTCAGACTGTGCCAAGCATTATCGGTCAGTTTTGCAAGTTCAGCCATTGAAAAGCTGGTTTTGAAAACATGCTCTGAGGAAGCGGCAAAGAGGTTCGCGACGCGACCGAATGGACGATCATCTTCAACGCCGATAACCGTCCTATTTGCCTGCTGAAAATCCTGAACTGCGCTGCCTTCACGGAGAAACTCCGGCACGAAAGCAACGTGGAAATGATGGCCATGCTTTAGGCCTGAGGCACGCTCCAAAACGGGGATGAACAGGTTTGACGTTGTCCCCGGCGGGACGGTCGAGCGCAGAATGACACACGGATTGCTGGCGGTGTTGGAAAGCGCCCGACCAACCTTTTCCGCCGCGTTTTGTAACTGGCTGAGATCGACTTGACCGTCGTGATCCACCGGTGACCCGACACAAATAATGATCATGTCTGCATCACAGATCGCGTGCTCTGCTATCGACGTTGCTGTTAACAGGCCAACTGGAACGACGGTTTTGATCAATCGCTCAAGCGGCTGATCGACAAAGGGGCATTTTGCGGCGTTGATCGCGTCCACAACGCGACGGGACCGATCTATGCCGACGACTGTGTGGCCAGCGGCTGCAAAGCAAGCCGCATTCACCAGTCCAACTCGCCCGAGGCCGATGACGACTATTCGCAGAGGCGTGATCGCTCGCGTAGGCATAATAACGTTTGCCCTAGATGCAGCACATTCCGGCTACGAGACGATCCCGTCGCCGACACCAAAGTCGCGGCGGGCCGAAACAATTGTGACCACAGCGCCTGCGAGCACATCAAACAGCATCATCATTGTCAGCAAGAAAAACGTCGATGTCGCAAACCCTCTGACCGTCAAGAAAAGGATAAGTCCAATGAGCAGGATCACCATGGAAGCAGCGTGATTGGCAATCGAAACTGACTTTGAACTGGTTGCTTTTGCGATTTCAATCGCCAGCATCGCCAGCCCGAATAAAAGGAGTAGATCACCCGCTCGCAACTGCCAACGGACACCTGAAATCATGGGCACTTGAAGCAGTGTGTAATCCAGCGATGCGACCATCCCTGGGACGTTGAGGTCGCTTGGTTGTCCAGCGAACATGACCATGATGAGGTAGATCAAAACGGGCAGTAAGAGCATCGGGAAAATGGCGACGCTACGCCGGAAAATGGAACCGCGTTGCAAGCTACGGCGTTTACGGGGGCCTGTATTTTGATTGGCTGTTTCCATTTTTAATACCCTCCTCCGGCACCCGGTCCACGGAGGCGATCTCGAATGCTCGAACGCGTTTTAGCGATATGCTCGTCCAGTTCATCAGCGACGCTCTTACGCAAATCTGAGAGATCGCTGCGAGCGCTTTGAGGTTGCCTTTTCAAGATTGTGTCGAGGACATTCTTAATCGACGCGCCAGACAGTCGGAAAGCGCGGTGGTCCTCAATAGCGCCCACAACCATAGGTCTCAGTCGATCATGAGTGTAGTATCGCATGACGTCATAGTCGATCCAGACATGTCCCCCCTGCCCCCACTGTGGCCCCCATGAATTACGAACCAACCAAGCATGTTCTGCGTCGTCATAACCGACTAGAAGCATGGCATGCCCGCCATCGCCAGTACCTTCCCACACTCCATCTTCAGGTGGACGTATCACACCGGTATGCCTCGCCATTCCAAACAGTCTTCGCGGCACAGCCATGCCGAAACAGACTGGAAATCCCGCCGCCAGGGCTTCTCGCACACCACCACTCTCAAACTCTGCATGCGCGAATTGTACACCCTTAAAATTTTTCGCAGCTTTGTAGCAATCGTCCGTCGGGCGAACATCGACCATGGTCGGCTGATAAGGCCACATGCTGGCAGGACAGGCGCCCCAGCCCATGATCCCAGCCATTGCCAGCTGGGTTCGTGTCCCTTCCTGTCCAATCCGATCGCCAAGACGTCGCGCATTGTAATAGACGAAAAGGCGCGAGATATCGCGCATGGGCAGTCCGTTTCGGATCTGATGATACTCAAGCGCACCGACGACTGAATTGGCAACACAGGATCCGACTTTGCCTTGATCTTCAACGGGTGAACAATCGCCGCGCAAATCAACGAGGCTGGGTGTGTTCACACTCGCCACACGCTCCATTTTGGGCATGTCTACACTTGGGTCATCGGGCAAGCAGCCATCTAAGACGTAAGAGTCGTATGTATTATCCATGGCAACGCTCCTGTTGATCTGTGCGAAGGCAAATGGCGGGTGCTTTAATCATCATATCCTCCTCCCGCGCCGGGGCCGCGATCATATCCGCCGCCTGCACCGGGACCTTCATCATAGCCGCCACCTGCGCCCGGCCCCCTATCGTAGCCGCCGCCGGCGCCCGGGCCTTTGTCGTAGCCACCGCCCGCGCCAGGACCACGAAGTCGGTCACGAACCGATTTGCGCGTTTCTTCGGCTTGATCTTTCAGCGATCCACGGATCTCCTCGCGGCGGTCCTTAATGCTATCAGGAGCTGAACTCGCATTTGCCTGCATCGTCATTGCAGGTTGGCCTGCACTTGCCATGACGCGAAAATATTGTTGCTGGTCGAAGGGACCCAAGGTCCAAAATCCGTTTTTGAAGGAATAATGGTCGAGAACCTCATAATCGATCAGAACATGACCATTTATGCCCCAACCCGTTCCCCATGAATTTCGCACAATCCACGCATTTTTAGAGTCATCGAAGCCAACGATCAGCATCGCATGGGCCCCATTTGGGTCTTCCCATCGACCATCGCTCGGCGCAGGCATGTATCCCGTCTGTGCCCCAATCCTCATCATCAATTCGTCGGGGACCCCCATACCGAAGACGATTGGATAACCTGCTGCCAGCAGAGCTTTGCGCATATCATCTGGGGTCACACGTCCGAATTGGAGGGCGCCCATGCCGTAATGACTGAAGTTTGTTGCAGCCTCATAAAGGGCTTCTGGAGGCTTCAAACGCCAACGCGCTTTATCATAGGGCCAGTTCGCCTCTGGGACTGTACCATTGGCCATATAGGCCGCCATGGCATGTTCCATTGAGGTCCCATCATCAACGTCCTCTCGGTCACTCATGCGCCGTGAGTTGTAGTAGATGAACAGACGAGACAGATCTAACGTCTCGCCGGTGGAGCGTCTGATGAAGTACTCGACAGCCCCAACGACGGCATTTGCCGTGCACGATCCGATCGTGCCTTGATCCTCGACAGGTGTGCAGAAACCACTCAGATCTACACGCTCTGTTCTTTCAGGTGCCTGCACGAACTGTATTGTCGCTGCATCATCTGATGTCTCTGAAGGGATAAACCCGTCGATGCGGAACCCCCCGCTATATAACGTCATGGTCATCTCCTTCGAGTGCGTGCGAGTGTCGGGATAGCAGACCTACAGGCATACCCAATTCCCATAGACATCCTGATAGCAATTCTCCTGCATGCCTGTTTCCATGGAGGCATCCGCAATCGCCATGAGCAGGACAACGCCACCGATCACCAACCACGCCCAACCGGGGATTTTACGAAGCTGATCCATAAACTGGTCCCATGGTGACGGTCCTGGTGTTGGAGTCGGTCCAGGGTTGGGTCCGGGTCCAGGTTTCCGTCCATTGAAACCATCAATCATAGCATTGCGATAATCGGCGGCCGATTGGGGGCGAACGTCCCGGTTCACAGCGAGTCCTTGTTCGATCAGAGCATCAATGCTGGGCGGCACGTCTGAGCGCCCCCCAGAGGGAGGTTGCCAATGACCGCTTGGTAAGACGCCAACGATCAACTCGTAGAAGATACGAGATACGGAATAGAGGTCTGCGGCAGGGTTAGCAGCATTGGCGTTCCTGACTTGCTCAGGGGCCATGTAGAGCTGAGTCCCTAAGCCTGTTCCCGTGCCAGATTCGACGGACTTTGTTGCCAGAGCGACGCCGAAATCGACGATTTTAATGCGCGCTTGCTTGGCCGTCGGTTCATCGAGCAGCATGATGTTTTCAGGTTTCAGGTCTCTATGGATAACCCCAGCTTCATGAGCGGCTTCCAGACCATTCAAGACCTCCTTGATGATCTGACCGGCGACGCGGACAGGAACACTTTCGTTCTTGGCCATTTTCTCACCGCGCCAGACATGGAGCGGTTTTCCTTCGATGTATTCCATAGCGATATAAGGCTGTTTGCCATGCGCACCGATATCGTAAATTTTGACAATATTCTTGTGGGCAAGACCTTGGGTGATCAGGCCCTCATCGAACAGGCGCTGAACCGCTTTTTCGCTGCCGACATACTTTTCAGATATAACCTTGAGGGCGACAGGGCGTTCGCGCTGACCGTTTGCGATGAGTTCCGTCGCCAAGTAAACGCGTCCCATCCCACCTTGGCCAATTGGACGTTCAATTCGAAACCGCCCTGCAATCATCGCACCGGACTCTAGAGCGTCCATCTCAGGCATCGTAAAGTTAGGGTTGGTCTTACCCATGACTGCATCAACATCGGTTTCGACGGTTCCAATTGTCTCTTCTGTGGACGCTTCGGCCGGCGAGGGCTCTAACTCATCCCCGCAATCCGGGCAGAACTTTGCGCCTTCTGGCATCTCATCGTCGCAAGATTTGCAAGTGCTCATAAGCGTGCCTCACTCGTTTTCTGTCTGCGGACCATGCGGATGCGCGAGACTTTCTGGTGTTCGATCTCGAAATTGACATGAAGGGTGAGCGCATCAGGCTGCTTACGCAGGATCTGGATTTCATCACCATGATTGAGCGGCACGTTCTGCGTACGCTCGTAAGATTGTCCATTCACGCGCAGCCCGAATTGGCCTTCGACCCGCATCATGAAGCGCCCGGACTCAGTGTAGAGCGAGAATAGAAGCCTTGAGATGGCTTTGGATCGTGGGTCGTCACCGTCCTCTGCGGTGATGCGGAGACAAATATCGTTGCCGTCCTGACGTGATTTTCGACCTGCCAAAAGTAAGCCTGAGGGCTTCAGAATAGGTCCATCAAAGGGGGCTTGATCGTTCTCAAACCCGCTCCATGAGATCTTCACGTCGCGGGGAACGAAGACGCCATTCTTATACCCTCTACGCCCGAGAGCCCGTTCGGCGGCGTCAGCACGGATCAGATTCAACGCGACCGGGGCTGAGTGTGTGTTCTGCCCGGCCGCCCGTTCGGCTTCGATCCGCGTTGGATTGTAAACTGTAAAACCCGCCCCAACTTGGTCAGCTGTGACGTTGATTGTTGTAGATGGCCCGCCAGGGTCCTTCGGTTCCACCGGAAACACGATGTAGCTGGCAAAGACGTACCGCTCCTCACGCCATTGGTAGCGTGTTGAGACTGCAATGAGGACGTCAACTTGATGCACACCAGCATGGTCAAGTCTGCCCGTACGGATCGTCGCCCGCGTCGATGCCTGCGGATCAATCCGTTCGAACGGCAAAGACACCTCTCTGAGATCGCCGTCATCTTCCTTGATCCACAATCCCGTTACAAAGACGGGGCGACCAACGCGTGTTGCGTTCTTCACAATCACCGGCAAAGCCAATTTACCGCCTTCGCGGACTGTGCTGGCGGCGCCTGTATCGAGCGAGAGTTCCAAGTTCATGCAGACTTTGCAAATGCCAGATCGGTCCAGCAAAGCGCCGCATTCTGCATAGGCCATGCACCGATCCAGCGGATCACCGCACTCATTGCAGAAGACTGTGTCCGCATCGAGCGCAGCTTTCACACAGCACGGCTGGGCTTTGTCAGGAAAGAATGACGTTTTCAGCATAGAGTTTAAGACCGAAGCTGGTATCCGCAGGCCGTACAGAATTTAGACGTGGCCTTTTGTGGTGTTGGGCATTCCGGACAAGCAATCATCGAGCTAGATGGTGCAGGCGCAGACGGTTGGGCAACGCTGGCAGACACTGAACCCCCTCCGGCACCTTGTGCGACCCCAACGGCCCCCTGCATGCTGATCTTAGCCATTTCCAAAGCCTGCGCTTCGGTTCGAACCTGAGCGGCTGTTGCCGCATCAACCATCTCGCGCATAAGGGCCATAGTCTGCTCCTGACCGGAGCTATTGGCCCGAGCTTGCTCTGAAAGGACCATGGCTACATCTGGGGAGAGACCTGCCTCGACAGCCAGAATTTGGTCAGGTGTCATATCTTTCTTGCGATCAAGCATGCTTAATTCATGCTCGCGCTTTCGCTGCTCTTCATCGAGTTCCTGCTTGCGGTCGACGCGTCGCATTTCGCCCCGGATACGATCTCCGCGCAGTTCAATCTCCTGCATTTCAGAAATGTGATGACGCTGCTGAGCTTGGATACGCTCAGTCACTTCCAATTCAGTGAACGCTTCAGATTTCTGCATTTCTTGCAGATGCAACTTCTTGATCTTGTCCATCTCAACATCGAGTTGGACCTGATCTTTCTGAATTTTCTGAAGCTCAGTGGCGTTTCGAGCGGTCGCCAGAGAGTCCTCGAATTTGAATTTGCGTTCGCGTTCCAAGACATGAATCTGATGTTCCAGTTCCTCAACCTCTTGGCGACGCTTGGTGTTCTCACGCGCATCTGCAAAGCGAATTTCGCTTTCCATGGTTAAGCGCTGAATTTCATCTTCCGTCGCATTCTCGATTTTTTTGATCTCAAGATCGGTTTCAAGACTGAAGATCGTGGCGTCCTTTTGCCGTTCTGCTTGGCGTTTGGCCATTTCAATCTGGTATTCGAGATCGCGTTGCTGGCGCTCAGCATCGGCACGCGCTTGCTCAGCCGCTTCTTCTGCATTTTGCGCCCATTCGACTGAGGCTGCGCGGACCAACAGCCCAAGATCGCCAACAACGCGCTCAACTTCCTGCATAATATCGGCTTGCAGTTTATCCTGCAGCGCAATGTTGCCGCGAATGTCGTTGGCATCGACTTGACCGATAATGGCTTCAAAGACGCGATCCACGAGATGAACTCTGATACGGTCAAGCACATCGGCTTTCGCGAGGGCTTTTCTGGGAGGAATTTTCTTTCCACGCGTGTCTTCCTGAACAGCGGCTCTTGCGACACCGTGCATGAGTCCAAGGACGTTAGATGGGTGGTCAGGATCGACTTGTAGCTCAAGGTTCAAGACGCCTGCGATATCGACCTTGTCCCGGCTAATCGCTTTCAGAGCTGTTTTGACGTGGAAGGGTTTCAGGTCTGCAATCAGCATTGAAACATGGGTTGATCCACCAATCAGGCTTTTCAGTCTATCAACCAGGCCACCCACTGAGAAATGACCGCCTTTGAAAGCATCGATTAGCTCGCCATTCTTGAACAAAAGCGCAGCATAGTCAGGTGGAACAGCAAACCGCTTTTCAAAAAAAGCTTTGAATTCCGCCTGCCGCATAAATTCGGCAAGCATATTTGCATCACTTAAAACAATCGGTTGCGAGCTCATTGATTAAGCCTCCTGAGAACGTTTCATCACGAACGTGACAATGTTGTAGAGAATGACAGCGACCGTGACGGCCACGCCGATGGGATGATTTTCGATGACGCTGACGAGGCGCTCACTGGCAGAATACTGCTCCCAATAGCGACCCATGATGCTGACTTGGAACATCGTTCCAGAAATCATTGTTGCGATAGAGAACAGGGCCATTCCGAACGAAACTAAACGCCCGACACGCCCCAGCATGGTCTCTTTTTTACGGGCAGCATTTCGGGCTGCCGCAGCTTCATCCCGGTCGCGACGCTGCAGTTCTTTGTCGAACGCTTCGCCTCTGGCAATCGCTTCTTTCCGAGCTTTCTTATCGACGGAGAGAAAGTCAGGTTCGGCTGCGGGATTGGCAGAAGCACCGCGGATGGCCGTCAGATTTGATGCTGAGCGGCGCCATGCAACAAAGACTGTCCAACCCAGCCATAGTGCGGTGAATACCAGTGTAACGTTGAATAGGATTTCGATTAAGGGCCAAGCCTCTGGGGGCACAGCTTCCAAAGCATTGCGAACGGGCTCTACGGCGTCTTCCATGAATGTCTCCAAGAATAATTCTTCTCATTGGTAGAGGCGGGAGAATTCAGAAATCGGGGTCAAAAAATAAGCATAAAAAATATCCGATAGGGTGCCTTCCCTTGTCAGACGGGGGATTCTTTGGCTAATTCGGGCGCGAGGAGACGGATCAAATGGCGCAAGAGTTCAGCCAAACACAGGTGCTTTTGCGCAATTGGCGTGGCGGAGATGTCCGCTCTCGCGATGCGCTATTTGAGAAGCTTTATGCCGAATTGCGTCAGGTCTCAGCCGCATTGCTTCGCGCTGAAAGTAACAACTCTCTGAGCACCGGAGACTTAGTCAATGAAGCCGCTATTCGGCTAATGCAGATCGACAAGATCGACTGGTCTGACCGCGCTCACTTTCTAGCGCTTAGCGCCCGTGCAATGCGGCGGATCCTGATCGACCATGCTCGGAAAAAGAACACTGACAAACGCGCGCACAAGCGAGTGACACTACTCACGCGCTTTGAAGGTGCGCCCCAACGACTAGACCTTGACGCATTGGATAAGGCCCTCATCCGCCTGAATGCGATTGATGAAGAGAAGGCCACGATCGTTGAACTCCGCTATTTCGGAGGACTGGGATTAGCGGAGATCGCAGAAGTTTTAGAAACATCAGAATCGACGATTAAACGCCAATGGCGGACAGCCCGGATTTGGCTCATTGATGCGCTGAGGGAGAGCTATGACATACAGTAGCGATGAACTCGAACGCGAAGCCATGAAAGCGCTCGACGCGGTCTTCGAACAGCCGAGTGACCAAAGAGACGCTTGGGCTCGAACACAGTACGCCGACAATCCCGACCTCCTCGCGCGCGTCCTTCAGTTACTGCAATCTGAAAGCGACGGCATAGGCGAATTTAGGACGGGCGGCGCGCAACAGCTTTTGGAAGACGAGTTCCATCCGGAACGCGCAGGTGCCTATAAAATTGTGGGCCTAATCGGTCGCGGGGGTATGGGGGCCGTTTATAAAGGTGAACGCGATGTTGGTGACTTCGAACATCACGTCGCGATTAAAGTCATCCGTTCAGGTCTGTTGTCCGATGCGCTAATCGAACGATTTGAAACGGAACGCCAAATCCTCGCCCGGCTCAATCATTCTGGCATTGCTCGCCTATTTGATGGCGGCACTTTACCAGATGGCTCTCCCTACATCGTCATGGAATATGTCGACGGCACACCAATTACCGAGTGGGCCGAGCAGCAAAATTTATCACTCGATGACCGTTTGTGGGTCTTCAACGATGTTTGTGCAGCGGTTGAGTATGCCCACCAAAACCTGGTTATTCACCGGGATATCACGCCGTCAAATGTCATGGTTGACCACAAGGGCGCGATTAAGCTGATTGATTTCGGGATCGCAAAACCACAAGCGATGGATGATAGTCTGGAGCCGATTGAACCGGGGTCCCTTCAATCGTTGAGCTTCACGCCCGGTTTCGCCGCACCTGAGCGCAGTCTTGGGGCACCAGCAAACACGTTATCCGACATATATTCGCTGGGAAAATTACTTGAAGCGCTTTTAAAGGATGTGTCGCTACCGCCTGATTTGAAAGCAATTATCGAGCGCGCGACCGAGAAAGAGCCACAGAATCGATACCCATCGGTCTATGCGCTGTCCGACGACCTTAAGAATTTCCGGACAGGATATCCTGTCGAGGCCGCCAATGGCGGTGGATGGTATCTCTGGACGAAGTATTTCCGCCGGCGGCGATTTTTGATCCTCGGGACGGTCTCTGCAGTTGTCGCTTTGTCTGCAACGCTGGCTGGGACATTGCTTCAATACCAGCGCGCAGAAGCCGAACGCGTGGCTGCGGAGGCTAGATTTCAAGATGTGCGAGATCTTGCAAATTTCATGATGTTCGACCTCTACGACGAACTTGAGAAAGCACCAGGTAACACAAAAGCGATTGGGATGCTGGCGGATCGATCTCAATCTTATCTTGAGTCTCTAGCAGCCGATGAGCGGGCGTCTTTGGACGTCCAGATCGAGACTGGTGAGGGCTTTAAGCGCCTTGCAGATATCATCGGAAACCCGAAGAATCAGAATCTGGGTCTGCGGGCAGAAGCCGGCGAGCTTTTGCAGCAAGCTGACGCCTATTTAGCGTCCATATACACTGAGAATAATGACAGTACAGAACTAAGAAGGACGCTTGCAGATACGAAATTTGCTTATGCGGTCCATAAATACGTCTCAGACAATGACAATGAAGGCGCCCACATCCTTGCAGCCGATGCAGCGCGTCTTTTCGAGTCGCTCGCGCGTGTCGAGGATGCAAGCTATGCAGATCGCTCCAATTTTATTCGTGCCAAAATGATGTCGGCGGTTCCTTTGCCATGGATTGGCAGGGATCAAGAAGGGATCGATATTCTTGAAGATGTCAGAGCCGAGGCAAAAGCCCTTGTGGAGAGTGATCCTGACAATCTCGACGCCATGAACTTGCTCGGCTCGATGAATGTCGAATTGGCGCGAGCGACGGTAAGGTATGAAAATAATGGTGGGCCAAGTGCTGACATATTACCGATTTGGGATGAAGCTATCGAATTAAGACTGGCTGTTTATGCGGCCAGACCTGAGGATAGCCGACCTTATCGATCGTTGGTGTCCCTTTATTCTGGGCGCAGTGCTACCTATCGAGCCAATGACCAATTAGAGGAATCCCTGCGTGACCTGGAAGCCGCAGAACAGATCGGATTGGAGCTTCTTGAAGTCGATCCTGATGACACATGGCTTCTGCGCATGATCGGCGGTGCGCGCGAAGAGCGTATCATAACGCTCAGCACCGCTGGGCGACACGATGAAGCCATCGCTTTGCTAAGGATTAGCTACCCAGCAGCGCTCCAAGAGTACGAAACTTACGCTGCGAATCCGGGTTATCTTCGCGAGTGGGCTTACACGCAGGTCGTGTTCGCAGACGCTTTGCTAAAGGCGGGTATAGAAGACGAAGGGTGCGACATGGCCGAGGCCGCCAGAGCATCTTGGACTCAACTTGGTGAGGAATCGGAGATCGCAGACGCTGATCGCAATACCTCAATTGCCAGTCTTGAAACGCTAGAAGCAAGCTGCGGTCTTTAAGCGTATAAGAACCGCACATCTTCGCCGGGCTGCATGACCGCGCAGGTGAGGCGACCCCCGAATACGGCCCCGGTATCGATATTGATCCTGCGGCTGCGATCACCAGAAATGTCAGGCCGACCGTTTTTTGTCGGCGTATGTCCATGCACAACCGTCCACCCCTCAAGGGCTGTGCCTTGCCAGCAGTTTGTGTCAAAGAATTCAGCCGATCTGGTCCATAGATGGACCGATTTAGCGTCATTCGGGAACTCTGAGGGATGCACCCCTGCATGGACGAAGACCCAGCGCTCGGCCTGATCATAAAAAATTGTCGGCAGGTGACGAGCCCAATCTAAATGAGCCGCTGGAACTTGGTCGTAGCCGTGATCTCGATAGCTTTTAAGCGTTTCCTGCCCCCCGTTTCGGAGCCAATGCTGATAGGTCTGCGAGGGTCCGGATTCCAGCGCGTTAATCATCATAGATTCGTGGTTACCAGCCAGAGCAATGATCTCAACATCCATCGACGCTTGCCGCTCTCGGATTTGGTCAATCACACCTGCACTATCCGGGCCGCGGTCGATATAATCGCCGAGGTAGATAAGCCGCATCGAAGCGCCCTTATAACGTTTCTCATGGCGCTCGAAGATGATGTCATGCAGTTTCGCCAAGCGCTCAGCCTCGCCGTGAACATCGCCAATGGCGTAGGTCATTAAGGGTGGCTTCGTCATCGCGGTCTCAGAGTTTAAACACTGCGTGTATGGCATAAGTTACGGAACAGACCCGTCGACCTAATACGGCAGATACCAAGTTTCAAAGTGAAATTGGAGTGAACGCAGTTCTTGATACATTTCGCGCTAGCCTAAATCTCAGTATCACTTTGAATGCGACCTTGGCAGCGCGACATACGATTCTGCCTTCACGCCATCTTCGCGTGCTGTGGTTTTTCGATTGAAAAGCGCTTCCTTGAAAATAGTCCCCAGTATGAACCACCCCGCTAACAGAACCCCTTTAAGCGTACCGGATATTTTCGAAACCCCGATGCGTCGTCGATAAGCTACGGGCACTTCAGTGTATCGAAGGTTCTGCTTTAGCGCGCGCGTTTGCATTTCGACGGTCCAGCCATATGTCTGGGCCTGCATATCGAGTTTGTCGTAAGCAGAGCGTGTTATCGCTCGAAATGGACCGAGATCCGTAAACTCACCGCCCCATATCAAGCGCATCAATCCAGTCGCCAATCGATTGCCGAATTGCTGAGTGAAAGTCAGCGCGCCGCGCTCTGTTTGACCGAGCAGTCGCGATCCAATGACGAAGTCGACGCGGCCGCTTAAAATGGGTTCAATGAGCGCGCTGAGATCATTGGGATCATCTGCCCCGTCGCCATCCATAAATATGATCAAGTCTGCATTTGACGCTGCCACACCGGCAAGACAAGCCCGGCCATAACCGGGTTGCGGGACGTGAACAGTGTCAGCTCCCGCTTCAGAGGCGCGACCTGCGGTTGCGTCTGTCGATCCATTATCGACGACAATCACCTGATCGACTTGGTGTCGAACGCTTCGCACGACCCCGCCAATGGCAGCTTCTTCATTCAAGGCGGGGATGATGATGACTGAGCGCATCTTGAGGTCTCCTGTTGAGATAGGGCAGCGCTAAAAGCACCAAGGGCACGCCAAAGGCGATTGGAACAATGCCCCATTGATAGATCAGCGCCTCATCTCCGAGCGCAAACCTGAGCCAGTACAGCGGCGCGAGTACAAATAAGGTGATGAGTCCAAGCCGCGGCAGAAATGGGAGAAGCGGGGCGAGCCAGATAAAGTACCAAGGGTACCCCGTTGGCGATAAAAAGATCAAAGCCGCAATAACCGTGGCGCATTGGCTCGGTAAGCGATCCACATCATTGCCGTATCGAAGGGCGAGGAACGCAGTCAGAGCGATGATGAGCGCAGCGACGGTCAACCTCGCAACTTGGCCAGGGGCATCCAACGCCGCGAACACACCGTCTTCGAGCAGAGAAAAAATGAAGGCATGTGTGCGCCAGTCTGAGGCGTAAGCGTTTAGGCCCGCGTCCGGCGATAGTGCGTGAAGCACTTGCGGTAAGAGCAAGACGAGAACAGCCGCGCCAAAAAGGCCAGAATAGAGCGCGAGCTTTGAGGGTCGGCTTAAAAAGCGGCGCACTAAAAACGGGAAGAGCAAGACTGGCCAGATCTTTACAGCGACGCCGCCTGCGAGCGCCAGCGATGCAAGCCCAATGCGTTTGGACTTCGCCATGAGCAGAGCGGATAGAAGAAATGGCAGGACAAGAAGGTCCATATGTCCGGCCCCAAACCCCTGCAGCAGAACAAGTGGATTCCACCAATAAAGGCTGACCCAAACGGCGGGTCGCCCATACGCTTTTAACACCCGTAAGAGCAGGAAGAGCGTCACGAGATCACTGAGCAGCAAAATGAGCCGCCATCCACCAAGGCCGAATGGATCAATCCAGTGAGCAAACAAGAACCCGGCTTGAGCTAATGGTGGGTAAATCGTTGAGACATATGGATAATTTATCCGACTGTGAGCCTCGCGATTGGCTTCAGCAAGCGCCTTCAGTCGCTCAAGGTCCGGGGCTTCCGTTTGCGGCTCGCTAAACCCAAAAGCAGAGTTCGGAGACGCTGCGGCAGGCGCGTATTCATACGGATCGACCCCATTGGCCACGACAGCCCCGTCCCAAAGGTAACGATAGCTGTCATCCTCCAGAACAGGGATCGAAACCATCATCGCTGCGCGCATGACAAGGCCGATGGCGACAATCACCCAGAGCGAGGGCCATCTGTGACTCGAAGACTGAATCTGAAAGGCAATCGTCGCCCAGACGATACCTGCGATCAGGGTCAAACTTACATAAAGCCCACGCGGAGCGTCGCTGATATCGACCCCATAGGGAAATCGATAGGACAAACCAGCCAGGCAGATCACCAAGCCACATAGAATGAGCCCTGTTCTGGCCATGAGCGGAAACCGCAGGCGCGCCTGCTTTAGGATCCGCGACCGCGTGAGGTAGGACGTGTTTCCGGGAAGCGACTAGAATTTGAAGCCCCTGAACCGGCGCCTGCTTGACGCGTGCGATACTGTTCGAAAGATGTCGACAGATTTCTACGCGAGAGCGTGCCGTCAGTGCTGACGACAGTTTGCAGGTCCGGCTGCACAAACGTTGAGAGATGCTGACGCATCAAAGCTTCATCGCCGCCATAGGCAAGTTGCGAATACCAATCGAAGTATGTCGTGATGCGTACTTTATCCCCGCGCACTCGAAGATTACGGGACAAAGAAGCAAACTGTCGACCGGCTTCAGCAAGCTGCGGCGTTACATTAGCGCCGGTGAACGCTCTGCGCGGAAGCGCTGGACCACCATCAATGCCTTGATAGAGACCGAA
>JBCCDF010000033.1:0-16010 GCA_039030935.1 Pseudomonadota bacterium
ATGGCACAGAAGCGTTTGTCGAGGTGCGCAACGTGACTGACGAAGAAATTCGTTTCGCGACATCAACCTTGAAAGACATTGTCCCAGCGCCGGCTCGCAATGTTCGAGCAGGCGTCCGCGTCGCGTTCTAGGTCTTTAGGGACTTTACCCAATTAAAACGCCTGTCTCATTTGTGAGGCGGGCGTTTTGTTTTGTTCAACTCTGTCAAATTCGATCAATCACCTGAACCATAACCTCATCTCTGTGTGCCATATCGGGGCGTAGCAAAATGAGACCCGCGCAATCTTGCGACGTGGACATGCGAAGGTGAGAGACATGGCTAAGACCGTATTGGTGATCGATGATGACCCAACCCAGCGCCGCCTGCTGACAGCGGCTGTTGAGAAAGCTGGCTTTGCCTGTCGCACTGCTCCGGATGGTGAAACCGGTGTGAGTATCGCAACCGACGGCGCTGCTGGGGCCGATGTCGTTCTGCTCGACCTGACGATGCCCGGCCTATCAGGTATGGAAACGCTCGAAATGCTTGCGGAGCGCCGCGCGGACCTGCCGGTGATTATGCTGACAGCGACGAGCGGTATCGACACAATTGTTGCCGCCATGCGCGCCGGAGCCGTTGATTTTATCGTCAAGCCCGCCAATCCTGAGCGCGTCGTCGTCTCAATCCGTAATGCTCTGAAACTGTCGTCTCTTTCCGGCGAAGTTAAACGCCTGACCCGTAAGGCTCAGGGTGGTTTAGGGTTTGAGGATATGATCGCTAGCGCGCCTGCGATGCGTCAGGTTCTGCGTTTAGGTCAACGCGCAGCCGCTTCTGACATCCCAGTCCTGATCCTCGGCGAAAGTGGTGTCGGTAAAGAAGTCATCGCGCGATGCATCCAGGGCGCGTCAGAGCGCTCCGGCAAACCGTTCATTTCGGTGAACTGCGGTGCCATCCCGGAAAATCTCGTCGAGAGCATCCTGTTCGGACATGAAAAAGGTGCCTTTACGGGAGCAGTTTCGCGCTCGCCGGGTAAATTCGTGGAAGCCGATGGTGGCACGCTGTTCCTAGACGAAATCGGTGAATTGCCGCTCGACATGCAAGTTAAGCTACTGCGTGCGCTTCAAGAAGGTGAAGTCGACCCTGTCGGTGCGCGTCGCCCTGTCAAAGTGGATGTTCGTATCATTTCGGCGACCAATCGCGATCTCGCAACACGTGTCAAAGAAGGTGCCTTCCGCGAAGACCTTTATTACCGCCTGAATGTGTTCCCAGTTGAAATGCCATCTCTGCGCGAGCGCATCGAAGATGTTCCCGCACTGGTGGATCATTTCATCGGTCGTTTCAATGCGAGCGAGGGCACCAATATTCAAAGCGCCAGCGAAGAGACGTTGAAAATGCTATGTGCTTTCGATTGGCCCGGTAATGTCCGCCAACTTGAAAATGCTGTTTTCCGCGCGGTTGTCCTCTGCGAAGGTGAGGCTCTGCAACCCTACGATTTCCCCCAGATTAGCGGCATGATGCCGGAAATCGCCAGCCTTCCAGCCGTGCCGCCACGCCCAGAGCCTGCGAATGATGTTGTGCCATCTGAATCCGGCGATGTGGCCCCAATGGGAGAAGCAAGCCCAGTCGCGATCATGGAAGAGGGCGAGGTGCGCAGTCTGACCGATATCGAACGCGATCTGATTGCCTACGCCATCAATTTCTATGAAGGCCATATGAGCGAAGTCAGCCGCCGTCTGGGTATCGGTCGTTCAACCCTCTATCGTAAAGTCCGCGAATACGGACTTGAAGACGATGCGAAACGCGAAGCTGGCTAAAGTCCCAGGCTCGCAAGAACCGTATCTGTATCAGCCCCTAGCTTGGGCGGGTCGCGGTCAATGCTTGCCGGTGTCGCGCTAAAATGGACAGGGTGTTTGAGCGTGCGGTACGCGCCTGCCTCAGCGTGGGTGCGGGTTTGGAAGAAATCGACCGCGTTTAAGTGCTCGTCTATGAGGACGTCTTTCATCTGATTAAACTTCATCGCAGGAATGTTAGCGTCGTCGAGAAGGTCGAGCCATTCATCTGTCGTTTTGGTCAAGGCGACTTCACCGATTATGGCATAGAGGTCTGTGATATTTTCAGTCCGCGCTTGATATGTGGAGAAACGCGGGTCCTCGAAGACGCCCCCTCTGCCACCCATCTCAAAGAAGGTTTCCCATTGCTGATCGGAATAGGGGACAAGACCTATATAGCCATCCTTCGTCTTATAGGGTTTGCGATTGGCATTGATTGAGCGTGTGTAGGCGAGTTTACCATTGCCCGGTAAAAACGTCTCGCCGTAGAGGTTTTCGACCATGTTGAAGAAGGTGAAGCTTTCCAGCATAGGCACCTGGACGAACTGGCCTTCGCCCATTTTCTCGCGGTGATAGAGCGCTGCGAGTGTTGCATAAGCTGCAAAGAGACCAACAGTTTTATCCGCAACGAGGCTCGGTGCATAAGCAGGCTCGGACCCGTCACGCATTGAGGATAGCGATGCAAAGCCAGACGCCCCTTGGATCAGGTCATCGTAGGCTTGCCGGTTCTCATAAGGTCCACCTTTCCCAAACCCGGCACAATGGACATAGACGATTTTGGGATTGATGGCTCGAACGCTTTCATAATCAAGCCCAAGGCGTTCCATGCCAGCCAGACGGACATTGTGAAAGAAAACATCCGCCTCTCTGAGAAGGGCGGTTATGGCAGCTTTGCCGTCAGGCTGTTTTGCATCGAGTTGGACTGATTGTTTGTTACGGTTGAGCGCTGTGTAAATCGGGCCAAGATCTCCTGTCGGTGACTTACCGGCATAGCGCATCATATCACCTGCCTTGCCGGGTTGGGCGCTTTCAATCTTGATGACATCAGCGCCGAGGTCTCCAAAAATGAGCGTTGCGAAAGGCCCAAGAACGACGGACGACATGTCGATAATTTTGACGCCCTTCAGTGGGCCAGTAGGGGTCTCTGTCATAGTCATTCTCCAAACACTCCACCTTTCATAGCGGTTGAGTTCATGATTTGGCTAGCGTGCTTTGGGGGTGCATTTAACGGACTAGGCGCTTCAAACAGATTGGGTTAGTCGAGCATTATGACCGTCAGCAAAGCTAATATCCCACTCGTCTTTGGCCAAAAGGCCGGCATGGCTGCCTTTTTTGTTCTGTTATCGCCGTTCTTATTTCAGCTTGTCTTCAGTGAATTGGCGATTGCATTTCTGCCCGTCGCCACGAGGCAAAACCCTACAATCTTATTCATACTGCTTTGCCTGTCGGGTATCAGCCTGTTTGCGGTAGCCTCTTTTTGGTCTGAGCGGATCGGAGCGGGTGCCTTCGCAGGACCCCTTCGCGCGCCTAATGCATGGTATACGCGCGCTGTGTTTTTAGGACCGGTCATGCTCTTCGGGTCGGGCTTGCTAATGGCAACGCTAAGCGGTTTTGAACCGGGCTGGCAATTTCGAAATGAAGACTATGCGGCAACATTCGACTTTAGCTTTATGCCGCTAAGCCTTGTTGTATATGCACTTTTAGTGGCGCCTTTCGTCGAAGAAATCTTGTATCGTGGAATAGGCATTGGAGCGCTTATGGCGAGAGGGGCGGGGCCATGGGTTGCGATCGTATCGACCAGTCTCGTCTTTACGCTGTTGCATCTTCAATATTCGCTGGCCGGTATGGCCGCAATTTTCCTGACTGGGGTTGGGTTTGGCTGGCTGCGGGTTGCGAGCGGGTCCGTTGGCGTCGCAATTCTTGCTCATATTTCAGCCAATGGAAGTCAGATTTTACTCCAATATCTTGCGTCTCAGGCTCCCGCCACGTAAGGGCTTGCAGCTTTTGGCTTCACACCGCAGAGCAGGGAAATGAGTGACGATTTAACGCTTGAGCAGACCTACGACATTCCAGAAGGCTATCAGCCATTGCCTTGGCATCGCGGCTTTGGGCGACAGGTTGGGCCGTTGTTTGAAAAGCGCGACGCACACGGAATGACGCGCGGGTTTCGGGTCGGTGAACACCATACGAATGGCATGATGAATGCGCATGGTGGGATGTTGATGACCTTTGCTGATATGGCATGGGGCGCAGCGATTGAGAAAGACAGTGACACATGGTGGGTCACAATTCGATTACTCTGCGATTTTCTGTCAGGCGCACCGCATGGCTCATGGATTGAGGGTCGTGGGGAAGTCCTTTCTGTGATTGAGAACGTACACACCGTTGAAGGGCGTATCTGGACTGGTGACAAAACACTGATGATCGGAACAGGCGTTTTCAAAGTGATCGAGAAGCGAGTGTAACTCTATGCCAGACGACGTTCATGAATTATCGCCGGAACAGGCCAATTTGCTCGTCAAATATCGCGGCGCTAAGCCGCCTGCGCCAGACTGGTTCGAAAAAGCGATCTCAACACCTTATCAGGAACGTTTTGTCGACGTTGATGGCGCGCGCGTTCGTTATCAACGCTGGGGAGAAACAGAAAACCCCGGTCTATTGCTCGTCCATGGCAACGGCGCGCATGCGCATTGGTATGATTTCATCGCTCCTTACTTCGCCGACGATTATTGTGTCGTTGCAATGAGCTTTGCTGGAATGGGCGATAGCGACTGGCGCGAGACCTACTCTGTCAACATATTCACGAATGAACAATTGGCGGTCTGCGAAGATGCTGACCTCTTCGCTGATGGACAAAAGCCCGTCATGGTCGCACATTCCTTCGGTGGATTTATCGCCATGCACACCGGGTCGAAACACTCCGATAAGTTTTCAGGCATTATGATCGTCGATAGTCCGGTTCGCCCGCCTGATGATGACTGGGATGGCCCACCTCAACGCGCACGCGGCAATAAAGTTTATACAAGTCTCGAAAGCGCATTGGCGCGTTTCCGATTGGCGCCCCCACAGCCCTGTGAGAACCATTTCATAGTCGATTATATTGCCCGCCACAGTTTGAAACAGGTCGATATGAAAGATGGCCAGCAGGGTTGGACATGGAAATTCGATCCCTTCATTTGGCGTCATTTTGAAGCAATGGCAGAGCCCAAGGAGATGTTGCGCGCAATCTCTTGCCCTCTAACAGTCATGAGAGGTGAGAACTCAATTCTTCTGCATGAGAAGACTTGGGCCTACATGCGGGATCTGCGGGATGATATGACTATGGTCTCAATTCCAGAAGCGCAGCATCACGTTATGCTCGACCAGCCCCTGGCTTTTGTTGCTGCGATCCGAGCTCAGCTTGCGGCATGGGCTATTGGCGAAGGATAAGGCGCTCACCTCGAAACTCATAGCCATAGAGTTGTGATAGAAAACTCATGCCCAGTAAGGACTGTCCGAGGTCACTTTGTAGCACCATGGCCTCAACATTTTTAATGTGGACCTGATTGACCTTAAGGCTATCGAGTACGACGCTCGCACCCATTGTTTCACCTCCAGCGGTGCTGATCCGCCATTTGTAGTCAAGCGTCTCAGGCTTCAGGCCGAGGCGACGTGCATCTTCAGACGTTAGGGCAACAACACTCGCCCCTGTATCAACCATAAAATTGACGGTGGCTTTCTTGTTGACCAGAACCCGAGCCCAGTAATGACCATCGCTTTTAAGATTCAACACCGCGCTTCGACGTGCAGCATTTGGTAAGGGAGTGGCATCGCTTAGCCTTTGATCCGATACACTCAGCGATGCGGCTTGGGGCTGTACTGCAGCTGCTTTGGGCTGTTCATCCAGTGTCGGTGCAGCGAAAACAGCGATAACGCCTGCAATCGTGGCTCCGACGACCATTCCACCAATAAAATTTGTTGTACTCATTCGCCAACCGGTCCCAGTTTTCCGAGGCTGCGCAAATGCTCCATGCGTTCAGGAAGTTCAGCGATGACCGCCTCACGCCCTTCTGGCCCGAGCTTTACCCAACCACCAATTTCAGGAAGAGTTCGCCCGCAACCGAGGCATTGTTTTGTTTCGCCATCAATCGCGCAAACTTGGATACAAGGCGATTTAATAGCTTGATTACGCACGGCAAGCGCTTCCTTCTGAGTGACTCTTTCACAAAATTGCGAATATTAGATTGACTTAGCGTGTTAAATCGTCACGCAAATGCGACGTGCTGACAATAAGGAAAGTGTTTTGACCGACGCTGCAAACGCCTCTGGACCATTTGATGATGTTAGAGCGCTGATCGCGCATCCTGCTCAGCCGAATGCGGAATATGGTCAAAAAGTCTATGACGCTTTGCTCGGCATGGGACGAGAAGGCGATTACGGCAAACTTGGCGAAGGCGCCGCATGGCTGGCCGCTTGGCAGAATCGCTATCCGCCGAGAATTGAGATGCCGACCCTAGCCGTTTTTGCGGGGTCACACGGCATTACCGACGGCGGTGTTAGCCTGTCTTCTCGCGAGAGCACCCGCAAGCGCGTCGACGCTTTGAGGGAAGGGCGCGCGCCGCTTTCAGCAATTGCAGCTCAGGTTGGCGCGAATATTCGCGTTTTCGAACTCGCAATCGAGAAGCCGACGCCGAATATCGCTGAAGAAGCGGCGATGACTGAACGTGAATGTGCTGCCAATATTGCTTTTGGATTTGAGGCTCTGGAAGGAAAACCAGACGTCGTAGCATTGGGTGTTTTAGGCGCTGGTATTGGAACGGCCGCTGCTGCAGTCGCGTGCGCGCTTTATGGCGGAGCGCCAGACTATTGGGTTCGCCCTGGCCCACAAGTTCCACGCGAAATGGGTCAGGCGCGTATCGACATTGTGGAAAAAGCTCTGAAAACACATCGCGGACATCTCGAAAGCCCGTTGGAAGCCTTGCGCTGCCTTGGTGGGCGAGAATTGGCGGCTTGCGTCGGGACGATTATCGCAGCGCGACAGCAAGGCGTTCCGGTGATTATCGATGGGTTCGCAACAACAATTGCTGCCGGTATCGTTCACGCGATCAACCCTATGGGGTTGGATCACGTTCGCGCGGCCCACGTCACCAGACGCCCTGCACATCAAGCCGCGCTTGAGCGGCTTGGACTGACCCCATTGGTCGATCTGGAGTTTAATACGGGTGGCGGCATGGGGTCTTGCGCTGCAATCGGTCTGCTGAAGACAGCATGTTCACCCTTCTTGGGTCAGCCGATCGATTCTTAGCCATTCGCTTCAAGGGCGACCTGTCGCATTGCGCATTTCTGATCTGAACGATAGTTGACGTTAACGTCCGCGTCACCTTGCTTTTCTATTAGAGGCAGGGCAAAGACACCAAAATCAAAAAACCCATGGGATTGGCAATATGAACCTCGAATTTTCACCAGAAGAACTTGCTTTCAGAGACGAAGTCCGCGCCTTTATTGAAGAGAACTATCCCGAAGAAATGCGTGGCATTTCGGCATCGCGCGAAGACCTGACCCGTGATCAGTTTCTGGCGTGGCACAAAGTTCTAGGTAAGAAAGGCTGGGCGGCACCCGCATGGCCAGAGGAGTATGGTGGCACGGGTTGGACCTCTACACAGCGTTACATCTGGTCTGAAGAAAATGCTCGCGTCGATGCTGTCCCACCACTCCCATTCGGTGTGTCTATGGTTGGTCCGGTCATTTATACTTTCGGCAATGCAGAGCAGAAAGAGCGTTTCCTGCCCAAAATCCTCAGTGGTGAAGAGTGGTGGGCACAAGGTTACTCCGAGCCGGGTGCCGGTTCTGATCTGGCGAGCCTGAAGACGACAGCCGTGCGCGATGGTGACCATTACATTGTAAATGGTCAAAAGACATGGACAACGCTGGCCCAGCATGCGGATTGGGGCTTCTTCCTTGTTCGTACTGATCCCGATGCAGCTAAGCCTCAAGAGGGAATTTCGTTCCTGCTCATCGATATGAAAACGCAAGGCGTTGAGGTCCGTCCAATCATCACAATTGACGGCGGTCATGAGGTCAATGAGACGTGGCTGACAGATGTTCGCGTTCCGGTCGAGAACCTCGTCGGCGTTGAAAACCAGGGTTGGACCTATGCGAAGTTCTTATTGGCTCATGAGCGCTCTGGTATTGCCGGTGTTGCCCGCTCTAAGCGTGGCATCGAAAAGCTTCGCCACATTGCATCAACTGAGGTGCTCGATGGCCAGCCGCTTATTAAGGATGACAGCTTTGCCCGTAAGGTCAGCCAGCTTGAGATTGACCTGACAGCGCTTGAGTTTACCGAATTGCGCACTCTTGCAGGTGAGGCTCAAGGAAAAGGTCCAGGACCTGAGAGTTCCATTTTGAAAGTGAAGGGTACCGAAATTCAGCAGCGATTGACCGAGCTGACCTTGGAAGCTGTTGGAAATTATGGCGCGCCATATTTCCGTGGTTTCCCAGAAGACGGATCGAACGAATTCGCCATCGGCCCTGAATACGCGCATCATGCTGGACCAGCATATTTCAACATGCGTAAGACATCGATCTATGGTGGGTCGAACGAAATCCAGCGCAATATCATTACGAAGATGATTTTGGGCCTCTAGGCATTGGCGAATACTCTAAGCCGCTTCTTGCTGCTCGCGATCTCTACGATCGCGGGCAGTTTTGCTACGGTGGCTCAGTCATCGGACTTAATACCACAGGCTGGTTCAGTTCTATATTGGGTTGGTCATGACGGATCGACGTCATACCGTTATGAAGAGGCTGTGCTTTTTCATGATGATGATGTGACTCTCTACCAAACGTTCCCTGAAGAGTACGACGAAGACCGTGGGCCAACAGTCGACGACTTTTATATTCTTTTGTCCGGCGTTCAGCATGTGGCCTGCAATCGCGAGCTTCCTTCAGCCGACTATAGAGAGAGACTCAAAGCATATGTGCGTAAGGGCGCGGAGGGCGATGAGTTTGAATTGGTGGGTGATCATCGCTCAACATTACAGATTAAGGCTGAAGAACCTGTCTTTCTGATGGGTGAGACATTCACGGGAACATGGGTACACGCAGACACGACAGATGAGCAGTATCTCATCGATCGTGAAAGCGGCCTCAATTTTAAACTCCGCTGGGCCGAAGATATAAGCGATACACTGGTGCTTAAAACGAAGCAAAAAGAGATAGATTTCAGCGGGATCATGGTGCATCTAGGCAATTGTGCGATGCTGATTAGCGAATAGACAAAAGAATATTTTGGAGGACAGACCCAATGGATTTCAATTTCACCGAAGAGCAAACCATGATCCGCGACAGCCTCGCAAGGCTGATCCGCGATCAATACGACTGGGACACGCGCATGGCTGTGGTGAAAAGCGAAATTGGCTGGCGACCAGAAATGTGGGCACAATTCGCTGAGCTCGGCCTATTGATGGCTCCATTCAGTGAAGAAGATGGTGGTCTCGGTGGAGGACCCATCGACGCAATGGTCGTCATGGAGGAGTTCGGGAAGGGGCTCGTCGTTGAGCCATTTATTCCAAGCGTTGTATGCGCGGGGGGCTTTCTTAAACATGCCGGGACCACCGCACAGAAAGAAGAGCATCTGCAGGCGATCATGAGTGGCTCCGGCGTTTACGCTTTCGCTTATGCGGAGCCGCGCGGGCGATATAATCTTGCCGATCTCGAGACGACAGCGAAAAAAGATGGCGCTGGTTACACTTTGAACGGTCACAAAGCGGTCGTTATTGGTGCTCCGTGGGCAGACAAATTTGTTGTCACAGCGCGTACAGGCGGTGACCGTCGCGACGCTGACGGCATTTCGGTTTTTGTGGTTGATAAGGCTGCAAATGGTGTCACAACGCGTGATTATCCGACTGTGGATGGGCGCCGGGCGTCTGAAGTTTATTTCGAGAACGTTTCTATTGGTGCCGATGCTTTGATTGGTGGCGAAGGCGACGGCCTGTCGCTAATTGAGCGCGTTGTAGACGAGGCAACAGCTGCGACATGTGCCGAAGCGATGGGCGTCATGGGTGTCGCTCACAAGATGACGGTCGAGTACTCTCGCCAGCGCAAGCAATTCGGAACACCGATCGGCAAGTTCCAGGTCCTACAGCACCGTATGGTAGATATGTTCATGGAACATGAGCAATCGATTTCGATGAGCTATATGGCGACGCTGAAGCTCGGTGAGGACGATGTCGAGCGTAAAAAGGCGGTGTCGGCTGCGAAGGTTCGCATTGGTCAATCCGGCCGTTTCGTTGGCCAAGAGTCCATTCAGATCCATGGCGGCATGGGCATGACTGAAGAGCTCGCCGTCGGCCATTACTTCAAGCGCCTCACTATGATTGATGCTGAATTTGGCAATGTCGATCATCACATGCGCCGCTATACAGCGCTCAGCGCCAGCGAAGTGGCGATGGCTGCCGAATAAATGCTACGCCGATGGCTGATCGGCATTTTAATTGCGAGCGGGATCCTCTTTGTGGTCCCGCTCGTTTACGTTCAGCTTACCGTTCCTGAAGTTTACCGCCAACCGGCTGAAGCGACGGTTCAAGGCCGGACAAGCAATATTGTTGAACTGGCTGTTATCCACAATTACCGCAAAGAAGGGCGCAGGGTGGCTGTGGTCCAGCGCCCGATTATATTTATCCGTGACGCCATTGGCGATCAGCCGCTTGAATTTACCATCATTTCACGCGGCTATAAAACAGACTTTGCATCGCTTCCTTGGCTTGCACGGCTGTTTTTTAGTCCATTTGAATCATATGCTGAAGCGGCCGTTTTGCATGATTGGCTCTATGCGATCGGAGAACCTGGTCAGAAAAAGCAAGCCGATCAGTTGTTTCTTCGGGCGATGCTAGATGATGGTGTTTCGCCAATCGTGGCCCGCTACTTCTACACCGCAGTCCGTCTTGGAACACTTTTCGATGGTGGCGGTTATGGTCGTGATAGTGAATGGAGTGAAGCGTTTTACGCAACAGCACTCGAAGTTGATTTTCCAGAAGTCTGTGTTCCTGATCGTCCAGCGAGAGCGTTCACAGACGCGACTTCAATTCTTGGCGTAAGTGATGATCTGACAAGGCTGGGTCCTGACTTCGCCAACGCATACGTCGCGGTGATGCTTCAAGGTTTTGACCCCATGAGCAGCCAGTGGATTGATCGATTAAATTCAGAGGCGTGCCAAACACTCCTTGGTGATGCTATGATAACGCGTGCTGAAACGGATTACGATGGTCTTTTCTCGCGCGCCGATGGTTCACTAAGAGCCGAAATCGAAGATACCGTCATCAATTCTGTTGCGATCGGAACCCAATCTGATGTCTTTGCCCGAGGGGTTTATAGTCGGCTTTACTTGGATGCCTATCTGCTTGTTCGGTTTGGCGAACGCTCACCTGATGAATTATGGTGTCTGAACCTATCAACGCGCGGCCATATTCTGAGCGACGTCCTATACGGTCCGTCATCAGATTTGACATGGCCAGATATTCAATGTGCGGTCGTCGAGGGGCAGGCTTCGGTTCTGCCAAGTGAGGATGCGCAATCTGAAAAGACCGAGTAGGGTTCGCGGCACACGGATCGGGAGAAAGTATGTCTATTGTTAAGCTCGAGAAGAATGGGTCGATTGCAACACTGACCCTTAATCGCCCAGAGATGATGAATGCGCTGGGTCAGGAAGGCGATGGCGCGGAGGTTGCGTCTGCCTGCCAAGAGATCGAGGCAGACCCAAGCATTCGGGTTGCAATTTTGACTGGAGCAGGGCGGGCATTCTCCGCGGGTGGCGATGTTAAGGCCATGCGGGATCGCACGGGGGCCTTTGCAGGCTCGCCTTATAGTGTTCGAGAGGGCTATCGCCGCAACATCCACCGGATCGTGAAGTCGCTTTATAATCTTGAAGTCCCTTTGATCGCAGCCGTAAATGGCGCAGCGATCGGATTAGGGTGTGATGTTGCCTGTATGGCTGATGTCAGACTTGCATCTGACAAAGCGAAATTCGGTGTGACGTTCCTGAAATTGGGACTGATTCCGGGAGATGGCGGTGCTTGGCTGTTGCCGCGCATCATTGGTGCAAGCCGGGCCGCTGAGCTACTGTTTACCGGCGAAGTGATTGACGCGGCAACGGCTGCTGATTGGGGGCTGATCTCTAAGGCTGTGCCCGCAGACGACCTTATGAATGAAGCGATGGCGTTAGCAGAGCGTATGGCGCAGCAGCCTCCTCAAAGTTTGCGGCTTGCAAAGACCCTTTTGCGTCATGGGACGACCGCGAACTACGATACGATTATGGAAATGTCAGCGGCGGCGCAGTCTATGATGCACCATACCGAAGATCACATTGAGGGCGTTAACGCCATCTTAGAAAAGCGTAGCCCTAGTTTTGAAGGAAAGTAATCCGCTGAGAATTGTCGGCCTGAATTGGTTTGCAAGCGCGCTGAGCGTGCTAAAGCGAGCGCAAGGAGAGTAGAGTATGAGACTTTTTATTTTGAGCGTGCTGGCTTTATCTATCAGCCTGCCCGTGATCGCCCAGAGCGCTGAAGAGACTGAAAAAGCGATCGATTGCCTTGCGCTGACAGAGCTTGCGAATGCCAACCGCTCTGTGCCTGATACGGCACAGATACGACGGTGGCAGTCTACGGTTGCGACCAGCCCGCATTGTAAACAAGCTGATCAGGGCGTCGATTATCGCCTCGAGCAGTACCGCACAGAATTAAAGCAAGCAGACCCGACACGTCGCTTGGCGCTCGAACTCATGATTGAGAGCGAGGCAGAGAAATGCGTTAGTGGCGCAAAACGCTCATCGTATGAGAGCGGTATCTAGTGCGAAATCTCTTCAGGCTCTGCCTTTTGGTATCGTGTCTGACTTTAACGGCATGTGCACAAGACCGTGATGCATTTGCCGAATTCAAAGCGGACGCGGTTGATTGGACGCCAATTTCACGCGCGATCGCTGCATCCAATACGTTTTACTTTTGTAAAGCGCATCCGAAACCGGATCGCTATGACGTTCTATGCGAAGCCTGTCATGTGACTTTGCACGCAGACGTCAAAGATGGCTCTGTGGGATCATTGGTGGCTTATGCGAGCCATATGCATCATGATTTGAAACCGCGAGGCGATATAGAAAGGCCGAGGATTTCTCGGTCCGGCGATGTTGCGGTAGAAACACTACGGTCTGAGGTCGGATCAAAGACTGAAGCGAAACGCCTTTTTGGTGAGGCCAATGACTGGTGCAAAGGGCGCCGAGATGGAGAGTTTAAGATCTTGAAGAATGACATAGAGCTAACGTTTGAGGGTTTTTCGCAATGAGCGCCTTCCCAGAGTCTCGCCTCTCGATCATCACGCTCGGCGTTAAGGACCGCGCAGCCATGACGGCTTTTTATGAGGATGTCATAGGCTTTAAGAATGTCGGACCCGAAGGTATGGCCATGTTTGATATGGGCGGCTTCGTTTTAGGGCTTTGGGAAGCCGACAAGCTTGCCCATGATGCGGGACAGATTGCCCATCCTGTTAATGGATTTCGCAACGTTGCGCTCGCCTATAATGCGAGGTCTGAGGCAGAGGTGGATGATATTTTCACCCGTTTGAAGGAGGCTGGCGTGAATGTAACGGTGGATGCGCACAAATCCTTTTGGGGCGGTTACTCCGGCTATTTTGCTGACCCCGAGGGAAACGCATGGGAGATCGCTTACAATCCTTTCTGGGGTTTTGATGAAGCTGGCCGCATCGTAATGCCAACGCATAAAGAGCAGGGGTAATTAGCTTGCAGCAAGATCAACGGCAGAACGATAAGGCAAAAGCGCTGATCTCTATTGTTTTGATCGACGGGGTTTTCCTGATCCTCGGCGTGGTTTTATTCCTGTTTACGAATAACATCCTTTGGCTGATCGCGGGCATCGTCCTCGGGGCTGTTTTGAGTGTGCCTCCATTGTTACGTTTTTTCCGAGGACCTCGAGCGTGACTGCGCCAGTTTATTGGTACAGCGAAATTGACAGCACCAGCGAAGAAGCCAAACGGCGCGCGCGCAGCGGTGAGTTTGGACCTGTCTGGATTGCAGCGCGAACGCAAACCGCTGGGCGTGGTCGATTGGGACGTAAATGGTCCTCGCCGAATGGCAATCTCTTCACCACATACTTGTTCGCACCTGAGGAAGGCCTGACTCAGGCTGGCCGCGTTCCGTTCGCTTCAGGACTCGCTGTGGTCGACACCTGCAAAGCCCTTCTACCGAATATCGATTTTCAACTGAAATGGCCAAATGATGTTCGCGTCAATCGGGCGAAGCTGACTGGTATACTGGTTGAGTCTGGGACAACGAATAACGTTGTTTGGGTCGCGCTGGGCATAGGTATCAATATTACGATTGCTCCATCTATTCCGGATCAGGAAACGACCAGCCTTCATGATTTGGGCGCGCACCCTGGGTTGAAGTCGGATGACCTTCTCGAGGGTTTGAGACACACACTGATGAGGAGACTGGATCAAGCTCATCAAGATTTCTCAAGCCTTCTGAGAGATTGGAAATCGTTTGCCGAAGGTCTTGGTGAGACCGTTGAAGCAGGTCCGGTTAATCGACGCATTTCTGGCGTGTTTGAAGACCTTTCCGAAGATGGGGGTCTCATCTTGCGATTGCCCGACCGGACAAGACAGACCATAACGGCCGGCGATGTTAATTTGGTGAGGTCTGTTTCATAATGCTGCTCGTTATCGATGTTGGAAATACCAATACGGGCTTCGCTTTGCATAGCGGGACAGAATGGATCGCGAGATGGCGTAGCTCGACTAATTCTAGCCGGACTGCCGATGACTACGCGGTCTGGCTTGCGGCTTTGATGCGGATGGAGGGCTTGGAGCTGTCGCATATCAAAGCTTGCATCGTATCTTCGGTGGTGCCGCAAGCGAAGTTTAATTTCCGCAATCTGTCGCGGCGATATTTTGATGCTGAGCCGGTCTTTGTAGGTGACCCCGAAACCAAGATTGGGGTTGCGATCCGCATTCGACGACCTGAGCAGGTTGGGGCTGATCGCCTCGTGACAGCGATTGGTGCGCATCAGCTTTATCAGGGACCGAAACTGGTGATCGACAGCGGGACGGCCACAACATTTGACGTTGTTGGGGCTGATGGTGGTTTTGAAGGCGGGATCATCTCTCCGGGGATCAATCTGTCTATGCGTGCTCTGCATGACGCTGCTGCGCAATTGCCGAGGATTGCTATCCAGCAGCCAGATCAGGTGATTGGACAAGATACTGTATCGGCGATGCAGTCTGGCGTTTTCTGGGGCTATGTCGATCTGATCGACGGGCTTGTAGAACGCGTGAAGCAGGAATATGGGCACGATTTGAGTGTCATTGCCACGGGCGGCGTTGCGTCGCTCTTTGAAGGCGCAAGCAAAACGATAGATCACTTCGATCAGAGCCTGATGGAGGTTGGACTGTTGGAAGTCTATCGTCGTAATAAAAGAGATTGATTGAGTTTTATGACAAAACAGAATGACGCTGAACTCGTCTTCCTCCCTTTGGGTGGATGCGGTGAAATCGGCGCGAACTTGAATGCGTATGGCTATGGCCCCGAACATGATCGTCGGTGGATCCTGATAGATGTTGGGGTCACCTTCGGTGATGAGTCCACGCCGGGTATTGATTTGGTGACGCCTGATCCCGCGTTCTTTGAAGACCAGGGTGATCGGATTGAAGCGATCTTTCTGACCCATGCACACGAAGACCATATCGGTGCGCTTGGGCTTCTGTATCCGCGTCTGAACACGCGCGCTCCGATCTATGCGACGGCGTTTACGGCACATCTGGCGCAATCGAAGCTGATCGAGCGAGGCAACAAACATATCTCGATCAATGTCATTCCGCTTGAAGCGAGCATTCAGGCAGGACCTTTCAAGGTTGATTACATCACGCTGACGCATTCGGTTCCACAGCCGTGCGCCTTGGCGATTGAAACCCCGCTTGGCACTATTCTGCATACTGGCGATTGGAAGCTCGACCCCGATCCGCAAATCGGAGAGGCAACTGATATTGAGGCGCTGAAAGCCCTCGGCGACAAAGGCGTTCTTGCCATGGTGTGCGATAGCACAAATGTCTTTGTTGAGGGCGATAGTGGCTCCGAAGGCGACGTCCGCAAAGCGATGATTGAGTTGATCGCATCGTTGAAAGGCCGCGTCGCGGTGACGACGTTTGCGTCCAATGTCGCCAGG
>JBCCDF010000034.1:0-15900 GCA_039030935.1 Pseudomonadota bacterium
AAAATATAAGGTTCATCAGTGTAACTCTCATCAAACTACAACAAAAGTTGAGTGGTGATGGTGATGACAATGACATACGGCGTAGCCGAGGCTACGAACGAACCCCTAAACGTGGCTGACAGCTTCGTAAAATCTCTTTCTCTTCTGGAGCAGGCGCATCGTCGTCTCCATGATGTCGTGAAAGATGCGCTTGAGCGCAATGGCGAACGCCACCTAACAGGTGTGCAAGCGCTTCTTCTCTATGAAATTGGTGAGACAGAGACGCCAGCGTCCACATTGCGGGCACGCGGCGCATTTGCTGGAACAAGCCTGTCTTATAATATGAAAAAGCTTCAGGAAGGCGGTTATCTGATCCAGACCCGTTCTAAAGCCGACAAGCGAACAGTACACCTGAAGTTGACTGAGCGCGGTCACAATGTGCGTAAACACGTTCAGGCTTTATTTGATCGTCAGGCAAACGCACTTGAGCCAACGGCCAGTGTCCGCCCTGATGATCTGACCCAACTGAATAAAACAGTATCTCGATTAGAGCGGTTTTGGTCCGACCAGATTCGGTTCCAGCTCTAATTAGAAAGGGCTAGCCTTTCTCTCAACTGCCCCTAATGTCGGGTTATGGGGTGGCGTGGGACGATTGGCTTCTTTTTCCTGGCGCTGTTGCAGCTTTCGGCTGCAGCAGCGCCTTGGTATGTGGGTGACGATGCTCTTTATGCCTCTTTTTCTGTATCGACTGGTGAGGTCGAGGGTCTGAAGAACATTCGATCTGGCATTTATGCTGAATATAGCCTCGCGCCGAATTGGACTCTCACGTCCAAGGTTGAGCGTGTGGATTTCACTGACGCATCCGACTTTAATTCTGATGCCTGGCACTCAACGCTGCGCCGGACTTTTAGTCTCAGCGATACGATTAGGCTCTCTCTGGAAAGTGGTTTGCTTCAAGGCGAAGCCATCGGGGGATTTGGGGGCTGTCGCCGTTTAGGCGTTGAAGCCCGTGCGGGCGCGGCTTGGTCGGGCAAGCTTAGAAATGTCGACACATATTCCTATTTTGAACTTGCCCAAAGAGAGCATAAAGGGTGTTCACGCACACTCATGGAAATTGGTGTTGGTCGTCAGGCGACACGAAACCTTTGGCTCGTTAGCCAAGTCTACATCGAGGAAGGCGGTGGACTTGCCAATTCATACAAATCTCAAAGCGGCCTTTTGTGGAAGGGGCAGGTGAACGAATTCATTGTCGGTTACAGAACCGAGCAGGGTGGCGAATTTCGCGAAGACGCTTTTTTCGTTTCAATCGCCAGGCGGTTTAGGCTTTGAAGATTATGGGGCCGAGGGTTCCCACCCTGTCTCGACCATGATGTAGGCAATGACTGCAGCTCTGTCCGCTTCCCGTCTGACACCGTTAAAGTTCATGTTGTTGCCTGGAAGAAACCCGCGTGGGCTAACCAGCCACTGCTCTAGATCTTCCGGTGACCAAACTAGACCTGACTGAGAGATGGCGTCAGAATAACGGAACCCTTCAACCGATCCTGCCTCGCGGCCAAAAAGACCATACAAATTCGGTCCAACGAGGTTCGGACCGCTTTCGCCAAGCGTATGACACGAAGCACAGAGTTTAAAAGTTCTTCGTCCGCGTGCATAATTCGCTGAGCGATACGGTTCCGGAAGACCTGCAAACTCCGGTGCAAGATCATCTGTGGATGTTGGGGGTGCTGCGGGCGGCGAGATAGAAGCGTCTACGTTTGTCTCGGTTTCCGCTGTAGTGATCGGTTTTTGAACAGGTTTTTCGGAATTGGATGGTGCGTCGGTGCTTGGTCCAGAGCACCCAGCCAAGACCAGTGTCACACAGCTAATAGATAGAAAACGAGACAGAAAAATCATTTAAAAACCGGAATTTATGCTTAGGCGTCATGTGTGCGATCACGCTGATTTCGTCAAAGAGGCAGTTTGTCTCGCCATTCAGCTCCAATTTTGATCGATTGATAAGATTCACTAATGAACGCTCCAAACTGTAATAAATACCGCAGAATAAGCGCGATATTAACCATGCCAGACTATCCTCAAACCATAAAATAATAAAACCGATGGTGGTTAAAAATGAAATGGGCGATGTGTGGGCTTGGCGCGATAGCGCTGACCCAAATAGGATTGGTGCATGCCAATCCGCAGAATGCTGATGTTTGGATCGGCTTTGAAAACAGCGATAATGGGTTTCTTCTAGACGAAGACACAGGTGATTTATGGATGACCGGGCCGTGTCTAAAATCAATGGCTAAGGCTGTTGTGTTTGGTGAAATTTGGGTGTCACACACTGTGGAGATGGTCTCTGTAGGGCGTGTCGATGCGCAGCTTGATCAGCGTATTTCACTTGATCTGTCGACGTCGGGACCATCGATCTTGATCGATTCGGCTCGCCGCGGCGGGCCGCAATCGTTTGATGCCGTTGCAGATCGGGCTTGCAAAACCGCTTCAGGCGGGACTTGCGCGCGTCTCATCTCATCTCAAGTGGCCTGCCAAAACTAACCATTTCCGACATGGTGAAGTTTGGGCGTCTTCTTGCGGCATGCGTAGCCGGTTTGGCGTGGTCTGTTCAGGCCACGGGACAGACGATTGCGCCTGATCAGCCGATAGAAGTTTCAACTGTCACCGCTCAAGAGCTCATGACACAGTTCACATCAAGTGATAATGCAGCTGTCGAGAACCAAGAGACAACCCAAGTCGAAAATCCTAGTGTAGAAGCACCTGAGACGGCCCTTGCCGTGGAATTCGTCGATGTCCTGATCGAAGGTCAAACGCACTCGGTTCGGACCCGTTTGCAGACCGATGGCACACGCGAGTATGACCTTTCCGATATCGCGCAGGCACTCCGCAGCCGCGTCGATACGAGAACCACAGTTCTAGGATATTTCCGCTTTCAAGACGGCGTTGTGATGACGCTAGATATGGCCGACGGCAAGGTTCGAGCCGATAAGGTGGTACTCGGAAAGCTGCCCGGCTTTCAGTCGCGTTCGATGGCCGACCATTGGGTTGATATAAACGCTGTTGCTGTTCTCACTGGGACGCATGCGTCTGAAGATGCGGATGGGCGGACCGTCTTGTCGCTTGATGATCGCCTAAGACCGCAATTCGGTTTGGATCTTTGGGTTTCTGGCGCTCCCGTCGATGTTTTCGGTGTTGAACCAAGAACAATAGGCCCAGTGCTACTGGTCCCGCTAGAACCCGTCGCTGACGCCTTGGGCCATGAGCTGGACCGGGTTGGAAACGAAGTCACAGTCACACGATCCCAGGATCAGGCCCGTATAACACTTGATCTAAGCACCGGTCTTGTGACAGTAAACGGTCTCGTTCGCGGGACTGCGCCAGATATACAATTCGCGGAAACGGACGAGTTGATCTTACCGTCATCGGCCGTCGAAACGCTGACCGGGACACACATCAAGCTCAAACCAGGGTCCTCTCGCGTGGAGGTTAGGCTTGATGATCGATTATCGAGTACGGCTTTGCCCGGAGAGCGAATAGATACCGAAGTCTCAAAAACAGGCTTCACACCTGAAACACTGGCTTGGGAGGTCTCCGATAGGGGGCCTCTTCGCGCAGAATTAGGGGCCCACTGGGGGAACTTTAATACCGTCACACGTGTCGAAACCGCTGGCGGTATTGGCAGTTTCGCAGGGTCTCAGCCTGCATGGATGAGCATTGATGTAAAATCATTGGACGGTTGGGCTGGAACAGCTGGCGACTACAATGCGGCTTATCGGGAACTCTCAGGAATTGATCAAAATCGAATTCGTGGTGTGTCTTGGCGCAAGCAGCGCGATGATGGGTCTGTTCTAGCGATTGCAGCTGGTACTGCTCAAACCGGATCGACTGTTACGAATGATAACACTGCATCCGTTCCAGAATTTGGTGGGGTGGTTGGGGGCATCCGCCTCACATCAAAAAATCAAGATCAAGATATTGGAGTTGCCTTTGATGTCTCTGAGAGTGGCGACCAAGGTCGTGTGGTCTTAGGGGGTCAGAAGGACTTCCAGATCGAAGACAAAGACAAGGGATTGCGATCTGCATACGTCGCAGCTGATATCGGAGCCTTCGATGGCTATGAAAATAGTGTGGATGTTCGCGCGAGAGCCGCATTGGCATACGCGCTTAATCCGCAGGTCGGTTTGCGAGCGAATGCCAGCTATGATGGTGCGTCCTTCCAGACGAGCCCATCCAGCAATGAAGGTGTTTTCGATCAACGCGTCGGGGCAAAGACTGCGGTCTCTGTCGCTGCAGATTGGCGCGCAGATGCGCCTATCGGTGCAATTCACTACCTTTCCGCAGGCGTGAACGGATCGTGGACGCAGACTGGGCCAGATAAAGATAGCTCAACAACCATCGCTGCGAATGTAAGCGGTCAGTTGGGCGAGCGCGGACCGCGCGTGAATGTGTCTTTGTCCAATCAGAGTTCTGATGGCGGGGAAGACAAGCAAACGCTTCGGGTTCGTGCGTTCCAAAAGTTGGATTGGGCCTCGATCACTGCAAACTACACTCAAACAAACTCGAATAGCGAAGAAACTCAGCAGCTTACAGCGAATGTTCAGACGAAACCCTACCGCAAGACCTGGCAAAACCAAGCTGGTGTTTCAATTGCGCCAGCGCTTGGTTTGAACTGGAATGGTGATGACACTCGAATTCAAGCCGGTGTTTCGGCAATTGTGGAAAGTGGGCGCGCCTTCGGTGAACGGTTCTCCGTTTTGGCGCGCTATTCTGCACTGACTGACTTTGCGTCTGAGCGTGATGGGGTGCGCCATTTCGCCAATGTTCAGGCGCGCTACCGGATTACCGATAGAATTGAGCTAACGACGATTTATTCCGACGACTTCAATGGAAATAGCGATGTTTCAATCGGTCTTCGGGGTGTTATGAGCTTTAATCCGCCACGGCGACACTCGAAACCTAATGATGGTGCGGGCGTTCTGACGGGACGTGTCTTCCTCGATAAGAACCGCGACGGCATTCGTCAGGACGATGAACCCGGCATTCCGGGCATCCGTGTCATGATTGGGCGAGGACTTGGATTGAATACCGCGTATGAGGGCGCCTTCACGATCCAGAATCTTAAGGCAGGCCTCTACCCGATTAATGTTGATAAGCGAAGTCTGCCGCTTGGCTATCTTGTTGCAGAGGAAAGTATTCCGCGTGTCACCATTGGCGAGGGCCGACGCACAGATGTGAACGTGCCCTTGATTCTATCCGGTCAGATACGCGGTAGCCTGTTTGTTGATGATAATGCCGATGGGGCCATCACACCGGGTGAAAAACGCATGGAAGGAGTGTGGATACGCCTGATTCCCAAGTCTGGCGGGGAAGTTCGCGTGACCCACTCAGCCTCATTCGGACAGTTCGGCTTCGAGAATGTGATACCGGATGATTATGTCTTGGAGGCCAATATTGCGGGTCAGGTCATCAAACGAGATATCACCGTTAATGATGAGGTGCCCTTTATTAAGGAGCAGGTGCCCATACCGCCCGATTTACTATTAAAAGGCAGCGGTCCAGACTTGGATGCAGGTGTCATTGGGGAGCCCTAACGAAAAAAAACCGGACAGATGTCCGGCTTTTTTATTATATATTTCAAGGCTATGCGTCTTCTTCTTTCAAAAGATCGTCTTTAGAAACGGTTTCTTCCGTTACCTTCGCAATCTCCATAATGTGGTCAACGACTTTATCCTCATAGATCGGGGCACGAAGTTGCGCCATTGCGTTCGGATCTTTTTGGAAAAACTCGATGACTTGGCGTTCTTGCCCCGGGAAGTTCCGCGCTTCATTGATTAAAGCCTGTTGGACTTCCTGCTCATTGATCTTGACGTCAGCTTCACGACCGATTTCCGCTAGGACGAGACCCAAACGCACGCGCCGTTCGGCGATTGTGCGATACTCTTCTTTGAGTTGGTCCTCAGACTTGCCCTTGTCTTCTTCAGCGGTGCGACCTGCATCCATCTCAGCCTGAAGCTGTTGCCAAATTTGATCGAATTCCTGATCCACCATTTTCGGCGGCAAATCGAAGTCGTGCTTCTCATCGAGGACATCGAGCAGAGCACGCTTACTTTTTGCGCGGGATGCACCGTCAAACTCACCTTTGATTTGGTCAGTAACAATCTCTTTGAGCTTATCGAGGTTTTCAAGACCAAGACCTTGCGCAAATTCGTCGTCGACCTTCGGTGTCTTTGGCGCGCGAAGTTCGTGCACTTTCACCTCAAAGACCGCGTCTTTTCCGGCTAGCGTTTCAGGCTGATAGTTATCGGGGAACGTCACTTCGACGTTTTTCTCATCTCCAGCTTTCACACCAATGAGTTGATCTTCGAAGCCGGGGATGAAGCTTCCGGACCCTAGGACAAGGGTATGACCTTCCGCTGAGCCACCTTCAAAAGCTTCGCCGTCAACTTTGCCGAGGAAGTCGATCACGACGGCATCTTTCTTACGGGCTTTTGCGGTTTTGCCGCGCGGATTATATTGTTGGTTTGTTTCAGCGATTTGCTTCAGCCGATCTTCGATGTCTTCATCGGTGACTTCAGCAACTGGCTTTGTGACTTTGAGCTTCTTGATGTCTGTCGGCTCGAACTCAGGCATAATATCGACAAGCATATTGAAAGCGAGGTCGGCCTTACCGTCCAAGACCTCTTCCATATCGCTTTCCATCTGCATTTCCGGCTGACCAGCAGGGCGTACGTCAGCTTCTGCGATGGTTGACTGCGTTTTCTCTTCGACGAGCGCCTGCACGACTTCGCCCATGATCGACTTGCCGTACATCTTCTTTACGTGTGAGGCAGGTACCTTACCGGGGCGAAATCCTTTTAGATTCATCTGCGGTCGGATCTCCTCGATCCGCTCATCCAAACGTTTCTCAATGTCAGCTTTTGGGACGTTGACTTTATATGTCCGGCTCAAGCCTTCAGTCGTCTCGACGCTCGCCATATCATTCTTTCCTTAGTTGACGGGCCAAACTTGCGTCTGGCCGCGCGCCATTTAAAGCGCGAATTCTTATTCCGAAAGCCGGGTCTATAGGGCAGGGGGACTTCTGTGTCCACGCGAAACCGCTGCACACCGCAGTCGTCCAGAGATATTTGTAATCGCCGATCTATTCCGCAGGGACGGTCACCGATGTAGGAACATCTTTAGCCTTGGCTTTAGCCAATTTTACTTTGGTTTTCTCGGGGCGTGACGCTGGCAGCTTCTTGGCAACCGCGAGTGCGATCAGCCCAAAGGCGACAAGTGTCAGATCAATCACCAGAGTCGGTATATGCTGGCCAATTCCCCCAACTGGTAACTCTGTCAAAATCTGATTCAGAATTGCCGCAAGAATAAGCAGCCCTCCAGTGATCCCGATGAGCTCGCGATTGGCTTGATAAGGTCCGGATCTTAGAAACGCGTAAGCAATCGACACGATCCAAACCCCGAAATAGGTCCATGCAATCGACAGTCCGCGTCCGCTTTCAGCCCCCCAATAGATAAGATTGTGAACAAAAAGCCCTGCTGTTGCGACGGCTAACCCGGTACAAATACCAACATTCAAACGCGACAGGCCATTGTAAAAGCGATCGCTGCGCTTGCCTTCATTGCCATGTTGGCGTCTTTCAATCCACATCATAGTCCCTAAGGCGGTGATGACAGCGAGGGATAAACCCAAGAAAAACCAGAGATATTTCAGCGCAACGCCTCCAAATGTCCCGAAGTGTAAGGGGCCCGTCGCCGCAACGATGCGTGACGGCACTGAGGAGCCACGTTCAAGAGCTGTCATCGGCATTTGCTCACCTGTGACACCGTTGACTTTGAAAGTCTCTGTCATCGTCAAACGCTCAGTCGCGGGCCAAAACCCGTTATAGACTGCGTTTGCGTCGCCATAGTGCTGGATGCTCACAGACATAGGCGCCATGCCTGTTTCAGGGTGAAGCATGGTTCTGAAATCATCGATGGAGATCATCTCTGCACTGACGCCACTGGCTTCCACTTGCGGCCCTTGGACTGTCTCAAACAGCGCGTCTAAATTACCTTGAAACGCTAGAAAAGCCACGACCGGAGCGATCAAGGTTACAATCCCCAAAACGGCGCCTGTGAAACCAATCATTATGTGAAATGGTGTCCCCCAAAGCCCGATGACTTTGTGAGTGTCCTGCCATTTCAAGCGAACAGACCGATCAAAACGGAGACTAAAAGCCTCCTTGGTGAGCTTCGTATGAGCGACAATCCCCGTTAGAATTGCGAGTAGGAGAAGAATACCGGCTAAGCCGACAATAAAGCGACCCACCTGGCTGCCGCCAAGCATCGCCGGCCATTTGAGGTCAATGTGGAACCGGACGAGCCAACTCGACATACTCGCTTCTCTGGTCGTTATGGGTTCGAGTGTTTCAGGGTGCCAGTTTTGGATCACGGAATCATGATCATTTTCAGTCCCTGCAAGGTGTATGAAAGCCCGGGTCGTGTAGTAAGGCCGATCTGATCGGGGCCATCCAACTGAGAGGAATTCGATCTCGCCGCGCTCTTCTTGGGTTTCGACCCATTCCGAAAAGGAGTCCTGAAACGGCACCTCCTGTTCATAACTCAAACGCTTTGCCGGATCTTCCCAAACCTGGGTTTCACCAAGGGCGAAGACAGCGACAGACCCCGTAAAGCAAACGATGAACAAGAAGATCCCGAGCGTAACACCGCTCCATGAGTGCAAATCATAATTTCTTTTGTGACGCGCGATATCCATATCCGAAGCTTCCGTCTGCTCGCTTAACCAAGGGGTGTACTAACAAAGACAATGACACTCAATAACATGCAGAGTGTAACCATACCGCCTGCGACTCGCCATTTTGACGGGTCCCAATAACACCAAAATTGGAGACCGACCCAAATAAATGGGAAAGCGATCAACAGCCAAAGTAGGTTTTGTGAGACGACGCCCGGTAAGTTCATGATCAGTGCTGAGCCGATTAATATCGTTGCCAGTGCGGCCCAAAAGAGAACGCTCGTTAGTCGTGGTGCTTTCCAAGTCGAAATCCCAATGCCGATAACGACTGCGACGATTATCCCGATAATCAGGGGGCTCATCCGGCTGCTCCAAGTGTGGCGAAAAGGCCCGCACTCGCCGCGCTGATCAGCGCAATGATTCCAATACTGGAGAGATGCAGTTTCGGTGTCAGAGCCGACACAAGCAAACTTAATGAGCCAGCAGCCGCGACCGCCCCAAGCCAGAACGCAATTCCACGCTCGACACCTTGCGGTATGCAAAGAGGAATAGCAGCGCCGATAATAAGAGCCCAGCCTATCGGTTTTGTGATTTTCATCTGCTCTTTGGTCACTTTGACAGCAGGGTGACGCGCGCGTCTCTGACCACTTTGAAAAAGCAGAACGCATCCAGCATAGGTGAGCATAATCCCTAGAGCTATAATCCAAGAACTCATGCAAAGCGCCTCTTTTGATGTTCTACAATTGTCATGATCGTCTGGCTGTTTTTAGGTTTCCCGAGCTTTTCGGGCGTCAATGAAGCTCTTAATGAAGAAAACAAACGCCAAAGCCGTGGTCGCCATCATTAGCCCAATGCGAATGATGGCCACCGTATCAGCCCGACCAAGCGCACTTCTTAGGGGCATGAAGAGTGCAACGAAAACAATCAATGTCAAAACCACGGCGATATGGGCAACGATCTTGTTTTCAGACTTCACACCGGGCAGACATAGGATGAGAGCAACACCAAATGCTGCAGGGATCAGAGCCGTTACGGACGGGGTTTCTGAGGCAAAATAGGCCCAAGCTGACATAGCGATCAAAGTCAGCGCGTTAAGCAGGCTTGCCGTATGAGCTTTCATTCTCCCCTCCGTCTTATTGAGAATGTGTCTTATTGGTAGGTTGTCTTAGGTTTTCGGACAGAAGGCAAGCCTGTCTTTACCGAAAATTTTGCCTTCAGCAGATGACGCAGTGCGATGTTGTAACGCCGCGGCGGCGAAACATATTCCAAATTGAAAGCCGAGGACGCGATTATGGACCTAAAAGAGCAAACCGTTTTAATCACCGGGGCAGGGCGTGGCTTTGGAGCCGCGATTGCAAAAGCCTTTGCACGAGAAGGTGCTGCAGTTGCTATAAATTACCGTAAAAGCCGCGAGAAGGCAGAGGCATTAGCAGCGAGCCTTGGGACAAAGGCCAAAGCATTTCAGGCTGACATAACAGATCCATCCGGCGTTAAGTCCATGGTTGATGACATAAGAGAAAGCCTCGGACCTGTGACAACTTTGGTGCACAATGCGCTGGCTGATTACTCCTTTAACGGTGATGGCCGCGATACGATTGAGACGCTGTCTAGTGAAGCTCTCAGTCAACAGTATACCACAGCGGTGACGGGTGCTGTAAATGCGATTCAATCGACCCTGCCGGATATGGAAGCAGCTGGCTTTGGACGGATCATTCTGATTGGAAGTAACCTCTTTCAGAACCCCGTCGTACCCTATCATGACTACACCATTGCTAAAGCAGGTCTGCTTGCCCTTACTCGGACGGCATCGAAGGATTTGGGCCCGAAAGGTGTGACAGTGAACATGGTTTCCGGAGGCCTGTTGCGAACAACAGATGCGAGTGCTGCGACGCCTGATGCCGTCTTTGATTATATTGCTGAGACGACGCCTTTGGGATCGGTCACAACCCCTGAAGAGGCAGCTGACGCGGTGCTGTTTTTTGCAAGCCCATGGGCGCGCGCCGTCACCGGGCAGAACTTAATTGTTGATGGTGGTCTCGTTTGCAATTGAGACATGTAAATCTCTGATAAAAAGATCGTTTTTCGACCATTGTGTGGAGCCGCAGCCTCCGCATGGCGCTGAACAGAAGCACCCATGACAAGTCTAGGCGGCGGCAATCGTCTAAGGGACTAATAGAGTACGCAAATTTCGAACTTGATCCGCTAGAACATCTCACTAGAAGTGCGCGAAATTATCATGCCGATACTGAGAGCATAATAGATGTCAGACATAGAGACGATCACACCTGTAACATTCAGTTTTTTTGGGCCGCCGGACAGCCCCCGCGATCAAAGTCGGCCTCGCATTCTGCAGAACGACGCGCTGCCTAGTAATCGGGATGTCAGGCTATATTGCGAAAAAATGGTATTTGACGGACGCATTCATGATCTCAAATCCGAACTGTACGATTTTGCTGAACGATTTCCGGAGTCCGATAATGCTGCCCTGATGGCGTGTGTCATTGCGGAGATCACAAGCGATCAAAAGACCTATGAAAAGTATCAAACGCGTTTTGTAGCTCTCGGGGGTACGAAGCGTCACGTCATGCTCACGCGCTCCCAATTTGCGCGGATACGCAATAAACCGCAGCGTTACATGGATTTGATGAAAGACTGGGCGCTTCAAGAGGAAGCCGACCGAAGTAAAGCCGTCTTTCAATACGCGATGATCTGCTTGCAGTACAACGAGCTTGACCGTGTTCGCGAGGCAATTTCACTCGCTGAGGAGGGGGCTCTTTGGACGGAGTTCTTAAATGCCATTTTCGATGCGGCTATTGGACAATACGATGAGATGCGCGTCAGAGTGAAGCGCTGGATCGAAGCAACAGACGCTAAAGTCGAGACAGTCAATTTCCTTGAATATCTATGGATGCAATCCGGCGATCCCGAGATTTTTGCGATCTATCAAAAGGCAACACAGCGCTGGATCGACCATCCAAAAGTCATTGGTCGAGCGCTTGTAAACAAACTTGCTGCTCCAGTGACGGCGGGTCGCACTGATCTGCCGCAAATTGAGAAGATCAATGGGATCGACGCTATGAATTGCCTCGATGTGATCGACGGCTTGATCGACTGTGGAGAGGTCGAGCGCGCTAAAATCCTAGCCCGTCAATTCGCGCCTCATGCAAAGGGTGGTCAGAAGGGTCGTTTGGCTTCTTTTGAGGACTTAATCGAGCTACTTCCAAAGAATGACGCACTTCAAAGAGCGCCTGTTCTCGACAAGCCTGACGTCGATTGGATTCTAACTGACCCTGTCGCTAGTAATCGACTTTGCATCATTTTTACAGGCCTGAACGGGAAGCCGACAGTCGGCCTAGAAACGTTGGACAAATTCATGGCCGCTTGGGGTTATCAAGCGCTTTATTTGAAGGATTTCAATCGATTAGCGTTTGCAAAAGGTATAATGTCCTGCGGCCCAAATCGCGAAGTTACCCTCAACGCGATCAGGCGAGTTATCGCAGACTCAGGCTGTATGGAACCGATTGTTTTAGGCACATCGCTAGGCTCAAGTGCAGCCGTTGATTATGGCTTAGATCTCGACATTCGCCGCATGCTTGTCTTTGGTTACAATGATCGCTCGCGCGGAAGTGAACGCTGGCGCCTTGGTGATGCAAGGGGCCCGCTCGTAGGCGCGAGAGAACATCGCTTTTTCAATGGGAACGTCCCATCGATCAAAGACAGGATCGCTTCGCTGAGCGATGAATACAAAATTGATGTCTTCTTTGGTGATGAGAATCCGAGCGATGCGTATTACGCGTCCGCATTGTCGGATTTACCTGCTGTTACATCGCATGTCGTTGAGGGCTCTAAAATGCATGACACACTGCGTCCGTCCCTGAGTAATGGGACCTTGAAGGCGCTTTTGGCTTAATCTCGCCGGCGAATGACTAAATTGCGGATTTCGGTCATATCTTCCATGGCAAATCTGATCCCTTCACGACCCAAACCAGAGTCCTTTACGCCACCATAGGGCATATTATCGACCCGGTAGGAGGGGACATCGTTGATGACAATGCCACCCACATCGAGCCTGTCCCATGCGTTCAGTGATTTGAAGATGTCTCGGGTAAAGATGCCAGCTTGCAGACCAAACTTGCTGTCATTGACTTCATCAAGCGCGGCATTGAAGTCGCTGAATTTCGATAGGATCGCCATCGGCCCAAATGCTTCCTCGCGGTAGGCAGCTTGTGAGCGGTCTACATTTTCTAGAAGCGTTGCCTCTAGCATATTGCCTTCGCACCCGCCGCCACAAAGCAACGTTGCACCGCCAGCCACAGCCTCATCAATCCAACCCTTGAGCCGCTGAGCCTCACCTTCGGAAATCATCGGTCCGATAAAAGTACCAGGGTCTTTGGGGTCTCCTGCAACCAGGTGCTTGGTGCGCTCAACCAACTTCTCTCGAAGTGTGTGATAGATCGCTTCATGAATGATGATCCGTTGGACACCGATGCAGCTTTGGCCCGATTGATAAAAAGCACCAAATACGATCCGTTCTAAGGCGTCATCCAGATCCGCATCATGATCGACGATGACGGCCGCATTCCCTCCGAGTTCCAGAATGACAGGCTTCTTCCCGGCTTTTGATTTTAGCGCCCAGCCCACATCAGGTGAGCCTGTGAAACTCAGCAGCTTTAATCGCTCATCAATGGTGAAAAGATCAGCGCCATCACGCGTCGCCGGAAGGATAGAAAAAGCCCCTTTTGGAAGGTTGGTTTCAGACAGGATCTCGCCAATGATTAAGGCCCCAAGCGGAGTCTTAGAGGCGGGTTTCATCACAAAGGGGCATCCGACGGCTAGGGCAGGGGCGATCTTATGAGCTGCCAAATTGAGCGGAAAGTTAAACGGCGAAATAAAGCTGCAAGGACCAATGGGCACCCGCTTCCACATGCCTTGATAACCTCTTGCGCGCGCAGAGATGTCGAGTGGTTGGACTTCGCCGTAGTTACGAACAGCTTCTTCTGCCGCGATCCTGAATGTGTCGATCAAGCGTGTGACTTCGCCCTCTGCATCTTTGATCGGCTTTCCGGCTTCGACACAGAGCGCGTAGGCCAGCTCATCAAACCGTTCACTGAACCGAGAGACACAATGATTCAGAACATCTTGTCGTTCATAACTTGCCATCTGCGCCATCGGCTCAGACGCAGAGACGGCGCCTGTAATGGCTTGATCAATCACGTCTGGTGTGGCGAGTGCCGTACGAAAGGCAATCTCGTTGGTGAACTTGTCTGTAACCGCCAAATCTGTGTTTGGCTGAAAGGCCTCATTGTTGAGGTACAGAGGATACACATCTGCCAAAGTCATCAAATTTCTCCAAGGCGGGCCTGAGACGCAGCTCTATTAGATGTTTGCGCTCAGCTCCTTCAGTTTGATGTTCAAGATTTCGTCATTCTCGCTGTAATCAACAGGGCAATCAATAAGATGCACACCATCTGTCGACAGGCAGTGATCAAGTACGGATTGAAGATGATTGGCGCTTTCGACCCTGTGACCTAGTGCGCCGTAGCTTTCAGCGTATTTCACAAAATCAGGGTTACCATAAGTCAGACCCCAATCCTCAAAACCCATATTGGCCTGCTTCCAGCGGATCATGCCGTAGCTATCATCGCGTAGGATAAGGATTGTCAGGTTCAGGCCTAATCGAACCGCGGTTTCCATCTCTTGGCTGTTCATCATGAAACCGCCATCACCGCATATGGCCATGACTTTGCGCTCAGGATAAAGTATCGCTGACATCATCGCCGAGGGTAGGCCCGCGCCCATTGTGGCCAGCGCATTGTCCAATAAAACCGTATTCGGTTTGACGGCAGGGTAGTTACGAGCAAACCAGATTTTATAAATGCCATTGTCGAGTGCGATGATGGCGTCGCCGGGCAATTTGTCCCGAACGGTTTTGACAAGATGAGGAGGGAAAATTGGAAATCTCTCATCAACTGAGAGCGTTTGATTATAGGCTTCATCCGCAGTTTTGGCGCGGTACATGGCATCAAACGTCCACTCTGAAGAAACGACAATATCCTCTTTGATCTGCCAAATCGCGTTTCCGATGTCGCCGATCACTTCAATTTGTGGGAAATAGACAGGGTCCACATTTGCTGAGTTCATTGCGATGTGGACGACCTCAGCGCCGCCTTTCTCCATGAAAAATGGAGGCTTCTCGATAACATCATGCCCAACATTGATAATGAGGTCGGCTTGCTTAATCGCGCTGTGAACAAAATCGCCGGAGGATAACGCGGCGCAGCCCATAAATTCCTTCCGATTTTCGTTTACAACGCCTTTTCCCAGCTGGGTCGTTACAAAGGGTATCCCTGTCTTCTCAATGAACTGAGTCAGCATGCGTCCAGTCACTGTGCGATTAGCGCCGCCTCCCAACACAAGAATTGGGGATTTGGCGGCTTCAAGTTTTTTGACCGCAGCCCGGATTGCTTTGGCTTCTGCAATAGGGCGTCGCGCGTTGCTGGACGGGATTGGTTCCAAACTTGTTTCCTCAGCTGCGACATCCTCTGGGAATTCAATATGCGTCGCCCCAGGCTTCTCTTCTTCTGCAAGGCGCATAGCCTCGCGTACGCGGCTCGGAATATTATCTGCGCCGGCCAATTGCTGCGTGAATTTTGTCAGCGGTCCCATCATGTCGACCACATCTAGGATTTGAAAGCGCCCCTGTTTCGAATGCTTAATCGGCTTTTGGCCTGTCACCATAAGCATCGGCATGCCACCGAGCTGCGCATAGGCTGCGGCTGTGACTAAATTCGTGGCACCGGGTCCAAGAGTAGCCATGCAGACCCCGGGTTTTCCCGTATGACGCCCATAAGTTGCGGCCATGAAGCCCGCACCTTGCTCATGGCGCGTAAGGATGAGTTTGATCTTTTTTGAACGCGACAGACTATCGAGCATGTCGAGGTTTTCTTCCCCGGGTACAGCAAAAATATACTCGACGCCTTCTTCTTCTAAACACTGGATAAACAAATCGGAGGCTTTGGTCATAATTCAAATCCTTACTGATCTTGAAGTTTGTGCGTCATAAGAGACAGGCGCTCAAGCGCTAAGTCTGTCTAGGTCCAAAATTGTGATCAAGTTTGGGTCGAGCGAGTCTCTTAGAGCCTTGAATTTCGAAGAACCTAGCCTCATCCGGCATCAGAGATCGCACTCTCGATTGC
>JBCCDF010000035.1:0-15830 GCA_039030935.1 Pseudomonadota bacterium
CGACGCTTTTTCCCGTCAGAGACAGCTGGATTTACGTCGAGGGTGATCTCTGGGGACCGGCCGGGGGTGCGCAGGCCTTTAACGGTGATAATTTTTGGTATGCCGAAAATCCACCCTTTGGAGCTGTGTTCTCTTACGTCCTGCGCGATGGACTGCAAACGCAAGCAAAAGCCCGCCGCAAAGGGGAAATCGAAATAGAGAAAGAAGGGGGAGATACGCCATACCCCTCTTGGGAAACACTGCGAGCGGAAGACCGCGAGGATGAGCCCGCAGTGTTATTTATCGTGCGCGATGCGGCCGGCAACGTTGTCCGCCGGTTAACCGGGCCAAGCGATAAAGGCTTACACCGAGTGGCTTGGGATCTGCGTTATCCTTCCCCGGATGCGGTTCGGTTGACGCCGCCACCTGTCTCACCCTTCGGCAATCCGCCCGTCGGTCCACTAGTGGTGCCGGGAGCTTATAGCGTTACGCTCGCCAAGCGGGTCAATGGTGTTGTCACGCTCCTCTCAGAGCCACAGACGTTCACGCTTAAACCCCTCCACAACACCCCAGAGGCTTCAAGCGATCGAGACCTTGTCCTCGCCTTTCAACAGGATACGGCCGAACTTGCTCGGGTTGTTTCTGGTGCGACTGACACGGCTAAGGATTTGCGTAACCGGCTTGCACATCTGAAGCTTGGTGCGGCATCCATTGATACCGATAACGCATCGATACAGGCTCAAATCCAAGCGCTTGAGACGCAGCTGGACGATGTGGATGTCGCGCTCACAGGCGATCGAACAATTTCTAGGCGCAATGAGCCTGCACCTTGGTCAATTGCTGCGAGGATATCGCAAATTCGAGGATGGGGCTGGTATACACAGGCGCCCACAACTGGATCGAGCGTAGACGCACTCACCATCGCTAAAACAGAACTCGATGCAGCCCTTCGTCAAATGCGCACGATTGAGACCGGAATTGCACAAGTCGAACAGGCTCTTGAGGATCGCGGAGCCCCATTCACAGCCGGGCGGGGTGTTCCAGACTGGAGACTGGAAGATTAGTCCGTCTGATCGCTCGCAGTCGCGTCACTTTCAGTTGGGCGCCTGTCTCTTCTTAGTCTTTCTATCACCGTATGGATCGGCTGTGGGGCAGGGGACCGGCACCGTCGCAAGCCCGGTGATTAAACCGGGTTCGTCCGTCAGTCTCGCTGCGGCTGTGGCATTCGAAGACGATGCCGAAGGCTTTGCGCACCGGATGGACTATCGACGCTCCGTTTCAGATCACTGGCGCGTGGGAGCCATTCTGTTCTTTAATGATCGAGGCGGTGAGTATCGGTATCGACGATTTGCGGCTGAAGCCATGTATCAATTCGCATCTAGCGAAACGGGTTGGAACAGCGCCGTACAAGTTCGTGCGCGGGTGGCCGATGGGAATGATGGTCCAGGCCGCGTTCGTTTCGCTTGGCTAAACCGATGGCGCCTCGAGAATGGCCCAGAGCTGCGCTTGATCGGTCTTGCCTCTCAAGAAATCGGCGATGGTCGGAGCGATGGCATCGCCCTAGAAACGCGTGGTGAAGCCACATGGCAGTTCGGTTCAGATGTTCGCGCCGGCGCGCAAGTCTTCAATCGATACAATACGACCGAAGCGTTTGGATCATTTGCAACACAACGTCATTCGATCGGTGGGGTGGTCAAAGGGGCTCTATCAGAGACGCTCTCCTACAGGGTCAACGTGCTTGGCGGGGTGAGCAAGGCCACGCCCGACTTTGAGGTGCGCGCCCGTTTTCGGTTAAAGCTCACTTCCCACTGACAATTCAGCTTTTAGATATGCAACATTAAAAGGAGAAAGCTGGAAAATTCCCCTTTCTATGTCTAATGATCTAAACGCAAGTGTAGTTACATACTTCGCGGGTCGGTTGGGTTCGACCCTGCCTGCATTTCTTCGGCATCATCTATCCCATCACCATCAGAGTCGGCTTTGTAGGGGAATGAGCCGATAGCGATCTCCTGAGTGTTCGAGATACCATCGCCATCGATATCGCTATCGAACATATCCTCTATGCCGTCTCCATCTGTGTCTGCCCATCGCCCCGGATCGCTTGGAAATCCGTCGAAACCATCCTCTACGCCATCGCCATCAGTGTCGACGCCCAGCGGAACGGTGATATCGAGCCATTCACTGATCGCATCAGATACGATACCCGACGCCATATCAGCCCCGACAACGCCGTAGTATTGGCTCATGTGATAAGGCCTCTGCTCAAGCGGCAAACCCGTATGAATGCCTGGGTTCCATCCCATCGCACCGAGATTTTTCATCGTCCACGACATGCTGTACTGGTCAGTAACAGTGCTCTGTGACTGCATGACGGTCGAGAGCCATGGTGTTAGGACAAGCGTTGTAATGATCTCTTGAATTTCGCGATCGGTGTAGTGCCGTCTCAGCTCCTCAATATGGGCGGCAGTTGTGCGCCCAGGCAACGTCCCAGCATCACGTGCAAGGCGGAAGGCTGCTTTATCCGCGTCCGATAAGTGAGCCGCACGTTCAAAGTCCATTAAGGATTGAATACGACCTACAACCAGTGGCATATCTTCCGGAGGTATTTTGTCGTAGATATAGTCGCCTTCAATTTCCTGGAAGGTTCCAAATGCACCGTGTGCCTGACAATGCACACAGCCACTCGCGAGTTGGTAGACAAAGAAGAGTTCCCACTTGCGTTGTAACGTGAGCGCTCGGTCGCGCTGAAGCGTGAAGGCGTCCATTCCAAGTGTGCCAAGGCTGCTTTTTCGACTCCAGCTATTATCTAGTTTGTGGCGTTCACTATAGACGTGCTCAGTTGCTGGAATTGAAGCGGGTTCAAAGTAGTCATAGTCATAGGCAACCACATTAAATGTCGGTGTTCCGTCTGGCGGCAGGTTGGCCGATCTCGCGTTCGGATCTTCCCAACGTAAATACTCTGTTGGATAGAAATCGAAGGGCTCTTCAATACCATCCTGATCGCCATCAAAGGTCAGGCTGGGAACATTGTATCCAGTCACTTGATTGAGAAAATCAGTAGAAAGCTTTGGTGCTCTTGCTGTGAGGTCTCCGGCATTCCAATCGGAAATAAATTCATCATGAAGGGCCTCTAGGACATCCCCAACAAAGGGATTGGCGCGTTGTTCATAGGCTGTTCCCATATTATGTCCGGGTTGCCAACCGACACTGCTTAGATTGCTACGAGCCCAATCTATCGTTTCTTGATCTGTCGCAATTGGCAAAATTTGGTCATGCGTTGCCATCGACGCGTTTATTCCTGTGAGTTCAAACAATTCAACAATCTGTCGATCTGCATAGTATGTTCGCAACATGGCGTGCGTATCGGCCGTCACACGGGTTGGCAATTTGGACGCGACGTTTAGATATTCGAAAGCCGCGCGCAAACGAGGGTCTTCTATACGCGCAGCGTAGTCTGGCGCCCACACCGCGATAATGTCTTCATTAGGCACTCCCAACAATGATAACTGATATGCGCTTCTGGCTTGGTGATGATTACTTCCCGCCAAAATCATCTGGTAAAGTGTGAACGTCCATTTCGTCTTTGCGTCGAACATGCCATCGCTGTGAATCATAGCGTCAGCGATCATGAGGTTCTCGTAGAAGTCTCTCACATTAGTGATGTCGATCTTTTGTCGATCGTAGTACTTTTGCTCCAAGTCTTGAGCCGGCGGAGAAGGCGGAGTCTCTGCCCAAGCTGTTGCGGTTAAAATCGTCTGACTTGCAAGAATCGTTGTCGCGAAAAGAGATAGAGTCTTCACTGTCTACTCTCCTTCATAGAGTTTGACGAACATACCGTTCGCATTTGCAGAATGTGTCGGGACTTGTTGCAAGACATCCCAATGTTCTTCGATCCGTCCGTCTGGTCCAAAGAAGTACATATCAACTGCTGCAGTTCCGAGATCATCAGGCTCAGCATTGTCGACGTTGCGAAAATTGACATGAGCCATCGCCCATGGCCCGACAACAATAACCTTGTGGACATCAATCTTGACATCATACTGCGCCACCGAAGATGCGAACAGCATAGCGATTGGGTTCCGGCCATTCGGAACACTTGTACTGTGCTGGATGTAGCGATCAGACATGAACTCTTCCATGGTTTCACCGCTCGGATTTGTGGCGAATACTTCATAGAGTTTCAGAATTTTATCGGCGATTGGTCGATCGGATTCATCCCCTAGGATAATATGAGTTTCGTAGCCGACCGGGACCGTATTGCGCTTATCCATTTGCTGGTCTTGCGATTTCTCAGGTCTCGCAAATGACTCATCCGTCAGAACAGGTAGATTGACCTCTACGGTCGATGCATTCGTTCGATTTGGGGTAACCTCTTGAGTTTGCGCACAACTCGAGAGCGGTATTGCAAGCGCGCTGATTAGCGCCACCGAGAACAGTCTGTTAGATAATTGTCTCATCTTCGGTTCCTTTAGAACGGTCGCCACAGAGCGAGCTTGATTGGCGATCCAACACGCATCCTTCTTCAGTCTTGAAGTAAGGGCCCCCTGAGTTCAGAGCGGCGAATCCGGCGGACCAGATCGCAGCAAACTCGGTGACACCTCGCTTCCGCAAAAGATCGAATGCGATACCCGCACGCCTTATGTTATGACCCGCTATATCCTCTAACCAAAGGGCCTCGAACGCACATCAGATGCGCGCGTGAGCAACTTGAGGATGTCCAATACGGTGTGTTCATTAGAAGCTTCAAACTACGCTCTTTAGCAGCCAGTAGCATGTCACGCTTTGTCTCCCAGTGAGTATTCGACATGCGGCGGGTTGCCGTAGAGGGGTCGGAGCTCGCAATGACACGAACACACCGAGAATGGACCTGCATGATCAATGGGATTCATAGTGCGCGACCGATTCACCGAAAATGCTCCCCATCTAAAATGGCGGGATTTACGCTTCTCTTATTCGTCTCCATTGTCCTCGTAACTGTACCAGCGATGGCCCAAGCCAGTCATGATGAAGTTTCAGAACTACGAGAAGAAGTCGCCGAGTTACGCGCTCTTGTGGCGCAATTGATCAATGAGAGGGAAGCACAAGGCGCGAGCGCAGAACCCTTAGAACGTCTTCCTTCGCAAGCCAGCGGAGATGACGAGGATCAACAGAGGGCTAATTCTGTGCCTCAAGCAGCCGCTCGCCAACCTATTGGTCGGTTTCCCGATGATGCATTTGTCACTGCTGGGAGCTTTGACCGTTCTATTAGCGTCCCTGGCACAGATGGTGCCATCCGTATTGGTGGTGCTCTGCAAGTTGATGCTAACTTTGATACCGATCATCAAGGATTCCAGCAAATTGGAACACCACCAACGATTCCTCTCGATGGCACCGTAGACGATGGCGACGAACAGTTTGCAATTCATGCGCGTCATACGCGCGTGAACTTCGATTATCGCGCGCCCACGGACTTAGGTGAGTTCCGAACCTTTGTTGAGTTCGATTTCTTTGGAGACGGGGACGAGTTTACAAACGACTATGATTTGAGGCTGAGGCATGCCGCTGCCGAACTTGGCCCATGGAAGCTCGGACAGTTTTGGTCAGGGTTTGTTGATGTCTTCTCGTTTCCAGAAACTGCTGATCCAGGCGGACCGCTTTCAGCGCCGGTTCTGAGAAATCCGGGCATTTATTATGTTCGAGGTGAACAACAAGGATCCAATTGGGGGATTGGAATCGAAAACCCGGCCGGCGATCTTGGCGGAAATACAGATTTGATCGCTTCTGAGTCAGCACCAAACGTCGTTGCCTTTGCAAAGCTACAACGCGACTGGGGATACTTGCGTCTTGCAGGCCTTGGTGTCCAACTTGAATCGGACACAGATCAGGAATTTACTGGCGGAATTCATCTCTCAGGTCGGTTGAATACGCCGTTTACCGGGTCAGAGCAGAACAATATTGCGTTTGCAGCACAAGCTGGCTCGGGGTTCGTTCACTACTACTCGTCATTTGTCGGGGAACTGGATGGAGTGATTTCCGATGATGGCACAATAGAGCCGACAGACATTATTGGTGCCTATTTTGGTTATCAACACTTTTGGACGGATCGCTGGCGCTCAACTGTGACTGGGAGTTTCTTTGATTTGGGTCTGCCTCAAGGAGCGAATCCACTGGCCCATTCAAATAGTGAACGTGTGAGCGGAAATCTGTTTTATACTCCCACTGAAGGAGTCACACTGGGCCTAGAGGGCATCTACAATACGCTTGAGACATTCGATGGCTCAGAAGGCGACGGTTTCCGTATCGAGTTTGTAGGCCGATTTGACTTTTAAGCTCTCAAATCGAAGCAGTTAGATCGCAGCATGTCGATTGAAGCACTTATGAGCTCAGCAGCGCGCTATCGCGCATGGCCTGTGCTTTCACGGATCTGTGTTCTGCTGCGTTATTATGAGATGTTTCAAACTCGCGTGTACCCGATTTGGCAAATCTAATCAGTCATTTTTCTGAAACGAAAACTTTATCAGCAAGGACCTTCAAAATGCACCTGTTTTCGCTTGTAACGTCGTTCACACTCGCTTCAGCTCTTCTCGTTTTCGTCCCCTTTGAGATTGTTGCAGAAACACCAGTGTCAGAACATAGCTTGGAAACGACTTGGACGGAGGGTTCCTATGAGCCTTATCCACTTCCCTATTTCGTAGAGGATCTCAATCGGTATGCGACGACTACGCCTCCCGCCAATACCGTAAGTCGAAATGGTGAATTGGAGTATATTGGCGACGGTGTTTTCGCAGCCCATTGGTTTGTTAAGTCGAATGACGCCGTATGGCATTTCGTTACTGCTGGGGATGTAGGAAATGATGTTGTGCTGATGGTACATGGCCATCCCGACACGTGGTACGCATACAGCAAGGCGATGTCTAAACTCGCGGACGATTATTACGTGATTGCCGTGGATACTTTGGGATACGGACAGTCGGATAAACGACCCGAAGTTGATGTCAGCTATAGCGCTGTGGCTCGTAGTCTCACAAACTTACTGGATTCGATCGGCGTCACCAATTTCAATCTGATTGCGCATGATCGAGGCAGTATTATTAGCGATCACCTGATAGCGCAGGACGGCATGAATGATCGCATCTTGGCTTTTCTGCGCATGCAGCAATCGTTTGATAAGCCGCATGGGTATCCTCGGCCAGCACATGCCGATATGGCGAGAGAAGAATGGCAAGCTGGTAACGTCGTACGGGGCATCTATCAAAGCAATTATGTCTCTGTCGAAGTTCCTGAAGCAGAACTCGCGCGCTTAGAGTGGGAGTTTAACTTTCCTGGAACTGCAGCAGCGGCGGCACGCACCTTTGAAGGTACAAGCTTCGAAATCGAACGATCGTTCAGATTAGAACATACGATTCCGAATATGACGATGCCTGTTGTAATCTTGCAAGGCATACGAGATCCCGGCCAACACCCGGAAGAGTACTTTAGATCTGCAGATCTAATCCCGAATGGAAGAGTGGTCTTAGTCGATGCTAATCACTTTATTCATACGGAAGATCCCGACTTGGTCGCACGCATCGCGAGACAACTTTTTGAAACACACAACACGGAACGCTTAAGCAAGATCTCATCCGAGTCCGTGAACTTTATTTACCCCGAGAAATGACGAGACGCCTTGGTTCTCTGGAAACCTTGCCCCCCACTTTGCATCCGTCTCGACCAAACTAGAAAGTAACCATGGTGACCCGAGTATCCGTAAAAACGATTTGGAATTCTAAAGTTTCCCAAGTTGGACCGCTCTCTGTAAGGCGACCACTTCCGATCGCTGAAGTCCGGTCTATTGGACCCTTTGTCCTTCTGGATCATTTCGGTCCGTTGCCTGCTCCTTCTGGAAAACTCGAAGCCCATCCACACGCGGGAATCGAGGTCATGACGTATTTGATAGAAGGCGCCAATGAACACACCGATAGCTTGGGGAATGTCGGTCAAATAGAAAGCGGTGGGGCTCAATGGATGCGTGCTGGCCGCGGTATTCTGCACGCAGAACGCAACTTACTGGATCTTGCAACAACAATGCACGGTCTGCAAATCTGGGCGAAATTGCCAATCGAAGAACAAGATAGTCGCCCTGAGTATCGCGCATTTCAATCCAATGAGGTGATTGAATGGCAAACAAACGGCGCAAAGGTCAGACTGTTATCAGGCGAGATGGAATCCCACTCTGGGCCCATCAAGCTTACGAGTCCTGCTTTGATGGCGCACGTTTGCATAGAGTCTGGTACGACATTTGAATTCATATTCCCTGACAAATTCCATGAATACGCGATATATGTTATCCAAACTAAGCCGTCGCTCCTGCTGAATGAAGTGGAGACCATAACGATCGGGGATATCGTCAAGTTTGACTCCGGGTCGGCTAGAGCAATCTTATTCAATTCCAGTGAAGACGTGGCGCAGATCTTCATTTTTGGTGGCGAGCCCTGTAGCGCACCACTTCACTTTTCAGGCGGTTTTGTTTTGGACAGTGAAGCATCGATTGAAGCTGCACATGCTCGATATCGAACGGGCGGAATGGGCCACTTGGATGGAGTTCCGTTTTAGATGAAGTTTAGAATCAGCCACCTGATCGACCCGATTAGGTATTTGAGCATGCGTCAATATCCAAATAAACGTCTGAGCGAGGTACCAAGACGTTTCCAGTTCTAACGGAGAGTAATCAAAGGAAGTCGAGACAATGAAAACAGCGCTTTTGACTGGATCAACAGGCGGTTTGGGACAAGAAATCGCTCTAATTCTCGCGAAGCAGGATTGGAATCTCATTCTGCTCAACCGCAATGCTGATCAAGCCGAAGAACAATTGGCTAATTTGCGCGTTATGTTCCCTGAGCAGTCCTTCGACAGTTTTATAGCCGACATGCTGGATTTGGAAGAATTAGGTCAAACGGCTAGAGAAATTGCCTTAGCCTACACAGAGATTTCAGCGCTATTTAATATCGCCGGGTTATTGACCGATAAACGCATTACCAGCGCTCAGGGCATCGAAGGTCATTTTGCTGTAAATGCGGTAGCCCCCTACTTTCTCATTTCAATCTTGCGGCCTCAATTGGAAGCAGCGGCGACGCGTGAAGCCCCTGCCTTCATAGTGAACTTTTCAACCTCGGCTGTGAATAACGTGAAAAGCTTGGATGTCGAAAAGCTCGTCAATCCCGACAAAATTGGCGGTCTTCTAGATGCCTATGCAAAGACGAAATCGGTTCTGAACGTGATGTCGGAATTTCTAAAATTCGAATTGTATTCAGACCATGTCTACATTTACTCTGTCGATCCGGGACCAACAAAAACTCAAATGACGAGTGACAATGGTGGCATGCCTTGGTTTGTAAGACTGCTCGTTCCAATAATGTTTGGCGACGCCGAAAAGCAATCGAGGAAACTGATGAATGCGATAAGTCAGGCGGTATCTCACGATCAAACTGGAATATTCATCTCAAATGGGAAGACGAGGGATAATCCCATCATTGCAGAAGATCCCAAAATACAAATGAAGGTTAGAGGTTTGCTGGATCAACTCCTCCCGATTTAAACCGGTAGGGCGCCATTAAGCTACTGATAATATGGGGTTTATTAAATCTGCATCATGAGAGCCATGGCGGCTCGTTTGATCGACACATGTCGGACATTTCTCTGTTTCACTAATGGACGATGTCGCTTGTATCGCAACGGCGTCGGGGACCTGTTTAACAATCGACAAGAAACTTTGGACTTTAGCACTTCGATGCAAATCGACGTGCGTAACCAACCAAATTGGAACCTTCCATTCTTCTTCAGAAGGGATGATCTGTTCGACGAGGTCGCTCCTCGATCCGATAATGATCGGAAGAAATCCTGCCCCTAGACCAGAGAGAATGGCGTCCTGAGTGCCGCGAATGGTTGAGCAGGTCATGACGATTTGGTGTTGCGCAACATTCGCATCTATCCAGCGATTGATGGGCTCTCCGAATAGGTCTTCCTCAGACAGAACAAAGCTATAATTAGACCGATTTATCGCCCCACCATCCATATTGTCTGACCCGCGCGCGTGTGAAGCAGCAGAGAATAGTCCAACCTTCATTTGCGTTAATGGGAGAATAACATAGTCTGGATGCTCGGGCGGATCACCGAATGTGATCGCCACGTTTGCATCCCCATATTCAAGTTTCAGAACTTCGTTGCTTGGCCGAAGTTTCATTTCAATATTGGGGTGTTCGGTTTTAAATTGTTTCACGGCTGGGAATACAAAATGGTCTAGCATTTCCGGGCATGTGATCGTGAAATCACCTTTAAACCCTTCCTCCTGACTTCGCGCTTTCATGATTAATTGACGAAACGATCGATCTGATTCTTCAGCGACAGTTATCAGCTGAATGCCAAATTCAGTAGGTGTATACCCCTTGGCATGTCGTTGAAAAAGCTTTCCTTTGAGTTGCTGTTCGAGCGATTCTACCCTTCGGATAATGGTTGCGCGATGGACGCCAAGAGCCTCGGCTGTCGCTGAAACGGTCCCAAACTTCCCCAATAGATAAGCTGTTTTGATTTCGGTCCAATTCTCCATCTTCGGCCCTCATATCCACACGGTGAGTCAGTAGGGCAGGGTGACTGCCATATATTCACAGGGTGCATTGTTGCACATCCGTTGTGCGCACGAATTGATGTCGGTTAAGATGCTGTTCTTTTTACGAGAATAATATAATTCGTACACCACTCTTGAGTGTGTAAATTGACGTCAAAGGTGCGGCCGGGGGCACAGCCAGAGCGATCAATCATTAGCTCAAGATACGCCCCGACTTTAGGAAACGGCTAAACCCCTCAGCGGTAATCCCTAAGAATTGAGCGATGAATTTGTGAGGCACATTGGCTAAGACTTCAGGCTGTTGTTCCTCTAAAAAGGAAAATGAATTCTGTGTACGATTCATCGTCTTCACTTTTAGAAGTTCAATATCGAAAAGATGCATTCTCATCATTTTCAGTCTGGCATATTTCCCGATGTCTCCGCCATTCACGTACTCTTCTGTCCAAAGGTCGATTGGGATAAGTACGCCTTCAATAGCTGTCAGCGCCAGTAATATGTTATTGAATTTATCGAAGTCTTTAAAGTCGCTTAAAAAGTCGGCTAAGGTACAAAAATCGGTCTCGCAAAAGAATCTGGCAATTCGCGTATCTCCATCCGGCAACTCATGCTGAGCCGCGCATATCCCAGACGCAACGAATAGAATATGGCGGGTTGGCGACATTGCATCTAGCACTGTATCACGATTGTCGAACTGAACGACTTGGCAGTTGTCAAAAAACAGCTGCCACTCTTCTGAGGTCGTGTCGAACCCATTTTTTTCGATATCTGTGCGCCATCTTGAAAACACAGAAGATTGAGTGTTTTGTGGCAATGTAGTCCCTTGCGTGTTTCTGTAACTTGGGATGCGAGATTAAATCAAAACATCACGGGTTACAGAGCAATCAAATGTGCGTTTGCGCACGTCAGGTGTGCGCCAGTTTAGGGTTGGATCACTGGACGACCGTTTCACTTTAGACAGTATTGCGCAATCTGAGGCCACCCCGACCTAAAATATTTTGATGAAGCAGGTTGGGTCTTTTCTAAGGACGCCTCACCTCGGATAAAGAAAGCTGAAGGATTGGCGAAGCCACATCAGATACAAGATCTCCTAAAATTAGACTGGAGCGATCTTCGAGCGGCCTATTTGGTTGGAGAGATGCAAACGCTAACATGTGCCGGAAAACATATGGGCGTGCATCGAACAACTCTAATGAGACAAATCACGTCCTTAGAGAATACTCTTGGCCTGAAAATATTTAACCGCACTCTGAAGGGATATACGCTCACGCCTTTCGGAAAAGAGTTGATTGATCTTACAGGGAGAGTCGCTAAGCGTTTTGAACAATTCAATCCTGACTGAGCTACCCTTAACAGGATCAAAATCTAGTGTCCTCAAAAAAAGTGCGTCCCCTGAACTACGCTGCTGTTCAAAATCCACAATCTTAGAGACCGTTTGGAACGCAGATCAGAAGACCTATCTAGGGTAAAATTTCAGAAGGTGACGCGCCTATCAAAGACAAAGCCTTGGGGGTCAGGTACGGTTTTAAGACCAGTAAGACCTGCTGTGCGGCTTGCCTCTTGTCGGAATCTCTATTCTGTAGGCATCCATTGCGAATTCTTATGTAATCCAACCAATACCTTCCGATGACGACGCAATTCTTAGCGAGCGCATTCACATCTACATCGCAAAGCGAAAGTAAGCCTTCATCGCAAGCCATCTTTAGGCGATGAGCCGTGTTTTTTTCCACCGATTTGTAGGTGTGTTTGATCCGGTTTGCGAAGTCCGGGTCTGCTTGGAGGATTGGCAATGGATCGCGAAGCAAATACCGAAAATCCCATAGGGTATCGAATATGCTTAAATAGCGCTCGACCACCGCTTGTGGATCTGTGGTGCCCGATAGCAGTAAGCTTTCCTCCAAACGCACCTCTAGCGTTTCTAAATGTGTCTTGGCTAAGTCTTGCTTTGCTTTGAAGTGATACCAGAGTGTGCCTTCCAAGACGTCTGAAGCGCTCGCAATTTGCGCCGTAGATACTGCATGAAATCCACTTTGATTAAAAAGCTCGAGGCTGGTGCTTAAGATGGTGCCCTTGGTTTTTTTACCAAAAAAGGATGTCGTCGCCGCGGATAAGTTACGCTGGAGGGTCAAACTGTTTCGCCTTTAGACGAGTCGATTGATGGTGTGATCGGCTTTGTGGTAGCCTTATCATATAAGCGATCTGCATGAGGGTGAAGTGTTCCATGGATACGGTCCCAAATCGTCGTGTAGAGACCATAATTATATTTGTACGTGCGATGATGCTGGTTGTGGAATGCGGACTTGTTCAGCAAGTATCCAAGTGGTCCTTTTGCAAGTGCTCGGGGCATGATTTCATAACCAAGATGACCGTAAACATTGAACACGAGAGAGACTGCCCCGACAATCAAGAGGGCTTGCGCAGATAAAGGTATAATGAAGACAAGCACTAAAAAAATCGCTATCTCCAGAAATGCTTCGATCGGGTGAAAAGCGAACGCTGCAAATGCGCTGGGATTCGTTGATAAGTGGTGGATTTTGTGAACGCGATCATAAATGCCAGGTGCATGCGAGAGGCGATGCATCCAATAAAAGTACCAGTCTTGTAAAAGCAGAACCAACGGGATTTGAATCCAAAACCAAACCAATCCCAGTTTTGCTGGGTCTGTATATACTTTTGTCCACCCGGCTTGTGTCATGAGTATGATTGCGCCGACCACGAGCGTGAAAACCAAAACACTCGCTAGGGAATGAGTAATTTCTCGTAATACCTGGTCTCGAGTAAACGGGATTTTTTGAAGCCGTCGATAAGGAGCCAATTTGTTTATAATGGTTCCAAACACAAAGCCGACGGCTGTGAAAAGAGTGTAGCGCAGCATAATCAGCAAGGCGAGGAATCCCCCAATAACGATGTATTGGATTAGGGAAGGCCACTCTGAAATAAGCGGGGCGAGCCAGTTTGTAAGCATTATTGAGTCTCATGAACTTGGGTAATTACCCAAATTTGGGTAATTACCTAAAAATGTCAAGCGCATTTCAGGCGAGGCTGAGCGAGTTGACCAAATTCGAACTAATGATCCCTTTCTTATATAGGAGTATTATCGAACTCTCCGACAGAGCGTTGTTCAGCGACAATCCTAAACCACACGCACAAACTTTGATTATGAGTACTTTCGATCCAATCGAAGGACTAATCTGCAATGTATATAAGCTCTTTAGTTCATGAGCCTTCTCATCGTTTTATTGAGGAACCTAACTGCCACTTAATAGACTTGGTAGCGTGGCTTTGTGTGCATGGCCCTGGTCAAAACCGCCGTTCGGCTGCTCCAGCTGGAAGCCGGGCGGAACGTCCGCGATTTAGGAGGTTATGGAACCGAAGACGACCAAAGTCTAAAATGATAGATTAAGACTATGACTATCTCAGCAATCTTGGCATCAAAGCCATTTGTGATTTTAGGAAAGCAACACTCGCCTGATGTTTCAAAAAAATATCGATACTCGCATACGCTTCAGAAATTGTGGATCAAAAGCCTAAGATCGCGATTGCCAGACACCGGTCATATGCTTACTTATGTACCTCAAGTGGTGGAGCACTTGCTATGTCATCTGATTTATTTCGCGAAGAAGCGCTGGACTATCAGAGCGCATCGAATTCCCGGTTTGGGAAGCCGACTGGGATTATGCCGCCCGCCTGGTCCCGGATTACGTTTTTGCTGGCCTGTTTTATTGGTGCGCTTCTGATTTTTCTGTTCACAGTGGACTTTGCCCGAAAAGAAAAGGTGCGCGGTAAACTTCGCGTCGATGGAGCAGAGGCGAAAGTCTACGCGCTTGAGGCGGGGCGGATTTCCAATGTCATGGTCATCGATGGGCAGAGCGTCAGCGCCGGTGACCCTGTTGCGCAGATTACCACTGAACGCCTCATGAGCGACGGAGAAGCCCTCAGCGAAACCCTTCTCGCTGAACTCAATTGCCAGGACCTCGCCAACATGGCGTGGGCCTTCGCATGCGTGGACTCAAGGGATGCGCAGTTCTTTTCCGAGCTCATGGGCGCAGCTGCTACGAAGCACCCCAGTGATGAATGCCTTTCTCAGTTCTACGTGGTTTTGCTGCACTGTCGACTCGAATGGCCCGACCTGAGCTTTCCTGTGATCGAGTCCCAACAAACGCTACAAGAAGCATATCAACGCTGGGAAGATACGCCATCGCGACTCCAACGCGGCGTCGCGGCCGCGCTCGATCGAATCGGTTGGGCGCACGTCTTCGAGCACGTGACGGCAGAAGGTTTGTCACTCGACATGGCGCAACCTCACGAACGACGCGCTGTCGAGGTCGACGGTCCGTCGCACTACCTGAAGGACACCCAGGGTCGATGTGTCACCGAGAACGGTCCAACGCGGTTCAAGTCGCGGCTTTTGCGACGGCTCGGCTGGGACGTCGCGCACGTGCCGTTCTTCGAGTGGCCCCACGGCAGCGTGGCACAGGACTCCTACCTACGTGCGAAGCTCGCTTCTTTCCCCCTCGTTGCTCCGGAGGTAAACCTAGCTCCGTGCTAAGCTCCAGGTTAATGGCGCCGCCAGTCGGGCCTTCGTGTGGGGGTGTCGCCGTTGTCCGAGAACGCGGGAAGCGAGTCCCCAAACTGCGGTCTCTCCTGAAGGAGCGCGTCGATGACGCCGATGGCCTTTTCCAACAAGGCTTTCCTGTCGTGGACGAGCTTGAGCTCGACGCGGAGCGCACACCGGTCCGAGAGGCGCGTGCGGTTGGCGCGTGCAAGAGCCGTGTCTTCTCTTCGCAGCTTGAGCCACTTTCGCCGGAGTTTCTGGTCGGCGAGAAAAGACAGGTCGAGCTTGGCGGCGCCCACGAGGTCGTCCGGGCCGACGCGCGACTTGTCGAAGACCATGAGGTGCAGGTGGGACGTGAGGCTGGCCGGCAGCGCGAGATTGGCGCGCCACTCGGGGTATCTCGAGTTGCGCACCACGTGCGTCTTTCCCGAGTGGACGCAGCCTCGAGTCCTGACGCGCGCGACGACGTAAGCGTCCGCGGTCTTGCCCGCGTACTTCATGGGTGGCAGGTCGCGTGCAGCCACGACGGCGATCTCGAGGCGCACTCCGGGCTTGCAGCGCGCCAGGCGTCGCGCCAGCCGGTCGCGGCGCACTCGCAGATCCGACGCCGACTCCCGAGCCACGACGTCGCGCGGCCCGCTGCACTCGTCGTTGAGCACAAAGTCGCACTCGGGCTCGGCCGCCGGCGGGTCGTCGGACGACGCGCGCTGGGCGGGCTCG
>JBCCDF010000036.1:0-15675 GCA_039030935.1 Pseudomonadota bacterium
GGAGGCACCATTATGACGAAATCCTCTCGGATAGGGGTTAAGAGTGTTTTTATCGATTTCAACAACGCACCAGCCTGCGACTGATCTTGGTTTCCTTTTGCGGAAGAACCCAGCAAATGTTCATCGCGCTGATCTGAGTTTTGGACGATCTGTGATTTTTTATCCGGAGGCTACAGAGACGAGATGCGAAGCTGTTTTGATGTTGGATGTCGATCCGATCCAGCTCGTGCGCGGACGCAAGGACAGTCGCGGCGCTGCGTTGTTGGATCATTATGTAAATGATCGCCCGTATGCGGCGTCGTCGTTTCTGTCAGTTGCCATGGCGCGGACCCTTCGTGATGCCATTAATGGGAATGCTCCAGAGCGCGAAACGCTGGCTGAAACGGCGATTCCGCTCGTTCTCAGGATAACTCCGCTGCCATGCCGCGGCGGAGTTGATGTTGTTCGCAAGCTTTTTGAACCGTTGGGTTATGATGTTGAAACGACAGCGGCACCGCTCGACGAAAGCTTCCCTGAGTGGGGAGAGAGCGCATATCGCACGGTGACGCTTAAGGCAGATATCCGGCTCGCGGATGCACTAACACACCTTTACGTCCTCATCCCGGTTTTGGACAATTCAAAGCACTATTGGATTGGCGAAGATGAGGTTGAGAAACTGATCAATAAAGGCGGGGCTTGGCTCCAAGCACATCCGGAACGTGAGTTGATCGCAAGCCGCTATCTTTGGCGTAAGCGGCACGCGCGTGAAGCATTGGCCCTGCTCGATGAAAAGTTCGGTATCGACGAGCTACCAGATGTACCCGAAGAGGGTGAAGAAGAAGAGATTCTAGAAAAGCCCTTGGGTTTGAATGCTCAACGATACGAGAGTATTATGGCAGCTTTGTTGCGCCTTGGCGCCCGACGGGTTTGCGATCTTGGTTGTGGCGAAGGGCGCTTGCTCGCGCGTCTGATGAAAGAAAAAGACTTCGACCGGATCGTTGGTTTCGAAGTTTCGAGTGTCGAGTTGGATAAGGCCGAAAGACGCTTGAAGCTTGATCGAATGTCTCCCACTCAACGCGAGCGTATCGATGTCTATCGTGGGTCTCTGGTTTATGAGGATGATCGTTTAAACGGTTATGATGCCATTTCACTAGTGGAAGTGATCGAGCATGTGGATGCGGAACGCTTAGACGCATTGGAGCGCGTGGTCTTTGCCAGGGCAAACCCAAGAGCAGTGATCGTTTCGACGCCGAACATTGAATACAACGCCGTGTTTGAAACCATGCAGCCGGGACAACTTCGTCACAATGATCACCGCTTTGAATGGTCGCGCGCGGAGTTCAGCGATTGGGCGTCGCGCGTTTGCGAGCGGCATGGCTATTCCGTCAGCATTGAAGGGATCGGCGAGGCGCACGAAGACTATGGGCATCCGACTCAAATAGCGATTTTTGAACGGGGCGTAGAGCAATGAGCAAAATCGAGTTCGTATCTACGCTTTCGCCAGATATGCGAGAGACGATTCTTGCGAAGCTGAATGAAATGGAAGCAGTGAACGGCGTGAAAATAATTTTCGCCATTGAGAGTGGAAGCCGTGCCTGGGGCTTTCCTTCGCCTGATAGCGATTATGACGCGCGGTTCGTTCATGCGCGCCACGCCGATTGGTATCTGTCCATTTCACCCGGGCGAGATGTTATCGAACTCCCGATCGAAGGTGATCTCGACATCAATGGCTGGGATATCAAGAAAGCGCTGGGCTTGTTGCTCAAGCCCAATCCCGTTTTGCTAGAGTGGCTCTCTAGTCCCATCCACTATGTCTGGAATGACGAGGTCTGCTCCAAACTCAAGGCGCTTGGAGAGCGTGTTGGACACGGTCCAAGCTGTTTGCATCATTATCTGAACCTCGGTGAAAACCTTTGGAAGCGACATCTGAAGGACGAGGAAGACGTAAAGATCAAACGGTACTTCTATGTCTTGCGCCCCGCGATGGCGCTCCGATGGGTCCGGATGCGGCCCGACGAGGTGCCACCTATGAACTTTCAGGATTTGATGGCCGGTGTGGATCTGGATGATGATCTAATCGAAGAACTCCGACGGCTTCTCATCGCGAAATCGGAAACGAATGAGCTTGGCTTTGCGCCGCGCATTCCAATTTTGGATCGATTTGTGTTGGATGAGTATGAGAAAGCTAAACAAGCTCTACCCGACTTTCGTGCGCCGCGCGAAGACTTGCGCCCCGAGGCGGATATGCTGTTCCGAGAAATCATAAAGGGAGACTGGTAATGTCAGGCAAGACATCAATCTCAATCCCTGAATTCTGCCTTGTTCTACTCGTTGGCCCCTCCGGTTCGGGTAAATCCACTTTCGCACGCAAACACTTTAAGTCGACGGAGATCATTTCGTCCGATCATTATCGCGGTGTCGTCGCTGATGACGAAACAGACCAATCCGCAACGGCGGACGCTTTCGACCTCGTTAAAATCGTTGCGGAGAAGCGCCTGGCTGCGCGGCGTTTGACGGTCATTGATGCGACGAACGTCAAGCCAGAGGATCGAAGGCGCTTCGTTGCTCTGGCTAAGAAGTATCACGCTCTGACCGTAGGGTTGGTATTTTTTGTTGATCAGGACATCTGCGCGTCGCGGAACGCAACCCGACCCGATCGTCAGTTCGGCCCACACGTGGTGCGGAACCACATTCGTGCGCTGAAGCGCGGCTTTAAGAGCCTGCAAAAACGCGAAGGCGTCCGTATGGTTTTCACCTTCGACAGTCCTGAAGAGATGGATACGCGGAATACATCGAACGAACTCCATTGTGGCCGGATAAACGGTCTGAGCATGGTCCGTTTGATATCATTGGCGATATCCATGGTTGCGCCAACGAGCTCGAGACGTTGCTCAAAAAGCTTGGCTACGAACTCGGTGCGGATGGCGAGCCCGGGCTCCGAAACTATAATGTGACTCCGCCTGACGGACGTCGCGCCATCTTCGTCGGAGACTTGGTCGACCGAGGGCCACGCTCCCCCGATGTCTTGCGTTTAGTCAAAAGCATGACGGAAGTCGGAAGCGCATTTTGTGTCATCGGGAACCACGAGAACAAGCTGATCCGACAACTCAATGGTCGCAATGTGAAACTCACACATGGCTTGGCAGAGACAGTGGAACAATTCTCGACACAACCCGAAGGGTTTGCCGAAGAGATGCGCGATTGGATGGACGGTCTGATCAGCCACTATGTTTTCGAAAATGGTGACTTGTGCGTCGCCCATGCTGGTCTTCGCGAAGACATGCAGAATCGTGCGAGCGGTAAAATCCGTAGCTTTGCAATGTATGGCGATACAACCGGCGAAACCGATGAATTCGGCTTACCTGTCAGAGCTGATTGGGCTGCGGACTATCGTGGTCGAGCCAAGGTCGTGTATGGGCACACGCCGACGCCTGAAGCGGAGTGGGTAAACGGGACGATCTGCATCGACACTGGGTGCGTGTTTGGTGGCAAGCTCACCGCTTTGCGTTGGCCTGAACTCGAATTGGTTGACGTGCCAGCAGAACAAGTCTGGTGCGAACCTGTAAAACCGTTGGTCAAAGTCGGCACCGTAGCTGACCCAACTGCGATTAAGTTGTCCGATGTTCAAGGTAAGCGTTCTATCGAAACCAACGGCAATGGCCGCGTGATGATCTCCGAAGCCAATGCTGCTGGTGCGCTTGAAACCATGAGCCGTTTCGCGATTGATCCTCGCTGGTTGATTTACCTACCGCCTACAATGTCGCCGGTTGAAACAAGCTCGCGCGAAGGTTGGTTGGAACGTCCGGAAGAAGCATTTGAGTTCTATCGATCACGTGGCGTGACGGAAGTTGTCTGCGAAGAAAAGCACATGGGCTCGCGCGCGGTCGCGATCGTTTGCAAAGATATGGAGAGCGCGAATAAGCACTTTAAATCTGATGCCCGGACTGGGGTCATCTATACGAGGACTGGACGTCCATTCTTTGATGCAGAGACCGAAGTAAGTGTTCTGGAAAGACTGCGAACCGCGATCTCAGAGGCCGGTTGGTGGGATAGTCTCGAAACCAGCTGGATCTGTTTGGATATGGAAATCATGCCGTGGTCTGCAAAAGCGCAGAGCTTGATTTTTCAACAATACGCGCCTGTTGGCAGCGCTGCAGGTTTGGGGCTATCGGAAGTCGAAGCAGCGCTCTCTCGCGCTGTTGCGCGCGGAGTCGACGTAAGTGCCGAGCACGAAAAGGTCGAGGATCGGCTCGCTTCCGCAAACGCGTTTTCAGATGCGTATCGAAACTACGTTTGGCCGGTCGACAGTATCAACGATCTGAAAATCGCGCCTTTCCACATACTGGCGACCGAAGGACACGTTCACACGGACAAACCCCATAAATGGCATATGGAGACTTTGAGCGAACTCTCATCCAAGGGAGACGACATATTTGCGGCTACGATCTGGCGCAGCGTTGATCTTTCTGACGATAAAGCTTGCGCAAGCGCCGCAGCTTGGTGGGATGAGCTAACAGCGCATGGAAGTGAGGGGATGGTCGTCAAACCTGCCACGTTCATCGCGCGGGGCAAAAAAGGGATCCTTCAGCCTGCAGTAAAGGTTCGCGGAAAAGAATACCTACGTATCATCTATGGCCCGGACTACGATACGCCAGATCATTTGGAGCGACTGAAACAACGTGGTCTCGGCCGCAAGCGATCACTTGCGCTGCGTGAGTTTACCCTCGGATTGGAGGCGCTAGAGCGGTTTGCCAAGCACGCTCCATTGGCGAGAGTACACGAATGCGTGTTCGGAGTGCTGGCACTAGAGACGGAACCGGTTGATCCGCGCTTGTAAAGGATTGTTCGGCCACGATTGCGAGTAGTGATAATTTCCGGGCGTTGTTATCTTACTTTGGTTCGACGCATTTCGATACTCAAGCATTCGATTAGATGAGCCAATGTCTTCTTTTGCTCGCCAAGCAGCCGCTAGATCGCTCTCAATCACAATCAGAACGCACCCAGTCTGAGCCTAGTAATAATCGTCATCACAGACGTCATCGGCTGTAACGATGAACGCTTTCGGTCCATCTGCAACACCTTCATAGTCGTGTTGGTATGAGTTTAGCCAGTCCAGCATTTGTGTGAGGGCGTCGACTTGATCATCATGGCGACCGTTTGGGAACGCAGCGACTTCATGTAGAAAATCATCGATCCAGTTTGCTTGTTCCGGGAGTGAGACGTCGCCGGCTTCGATCCGTGAACTGACAACTGAAAGCCTTGCCTCTTTTGACCCTCTTGGAATGATACCTAAAGGCGTGGGGACCTGAGGCGCATTGATCTGACGAAGATCAGAGAGCAAGGCGTGTCCATTTGCAGCTTTTTCAACCAAGATCGTACTCGCGCGATGCTTCTGCGCGAGCGCGATCAGTGTCTTCTTCTGATCTGGATAGTTCAGCCGTTTTCGTAACACATCGATGAGGTAAAGGCGGTTCCCGCTTCGTTTCGCTGTGATGCAAACGCTATAATCATTATTCGAGCCTGCCTCTATAGCGAAGTCCCAAGATTGAATGATATGACCTGTCATCTGGTCCAATTCGCTGGAATGGTGTCGCTTGAACCAATCCGGTGAGATCAGGTTACCGGCTTCAGGAACTGGGGCTTGCTGATATTGTGCTTCAAAATGAAAGTGCCCCATGTCCGACTTTAGCGCATCGAGATTGGTGCGCGATTGGCGTTCGGGATGGAGGACGTCGCCTTCCTTACGCTTGTATGTGTAGCCGTTTACGAGTGAGATTGTTTCATCAGACGTGGCGACTGCGGGAAGATTGAGGTGGTGCCAGCCACCTTGCTCTAGGAGGTGACCTGCCAGATCATCTTCATGCAACCTCTGCTGGATCAAAATGATCGCGCCAGTGCTCTGATCATTTAGCCGAGTGATGAGCGTGTTTTTAAACCAGTCGATCGTCGATTGACGGAGTTTTGCTGAAAGAGCGTCTTTTGGCTTTTGAGGATCGTCAATGATAATGATATCGCCACATCAACCACCGCTCCACATTCAAATCTATGAGAAACGCCGCCCTATCCGAATGGCGCCAACTTCTGGCTGGATAAGAGCCCCTACCCCTTACGCTGCTGGAGACGGGTTCGCATTAGACTGACAGCACCGCCACGCAGTCTGTGCAAAACAGCGTCTATTTTTGCCGTGACAAAAACTTCCGTGATTTCCGCGACTTGCAGGGGCAGATTTTGGTCTGCGTCTCTAATTCCGATTTTCTCCATCTAATTTGTCCCGCGTTTTGCCCGTTTTCTCCCTGGCGATTTTATTCAGTCAGGTTTGCCTGAATTTCCCTGATAATGCCCGATTTACAGGGAGTTTTGATGGGATGGCGGATTCTAGTCGGGATATAGCGACATGAAGTCCAGCGTTTACAGCGCTTTATCGGGCAAATTCCCTAAAACAAGAACAGGGAATTTTTTCGACTTAGCAGGGAATTTCAATTCCCCATCAGGGAATAGGATTGCTCGATCAGGGAAGTGAGGTTCAGTCGAAAAAGAATGGGTTTTGCTCGTCCCAGTTTGCCGGGATCTGAATCTTCGATAATCGGTAGACAGACACATCAGGACGCTGCTGTCCGGCTATAATCGCTTTTAAGATCTTGGGTGACAGGAAAGCGAGGCCAAGATTATGGGTAATGTATTCTGGGCTGACACTCTCAGTCTGAGCAATCTCGGAAATGGAACGTCCCGCTCGAAGTGCAGCGGCCTAATCCATCGCTCGAACCGTTCGCTTAATCAGGGCTAGATCCGGATCGCGTCTCGATGATCCATCAAGTACCAGTTTATGTTCGACGCCACGCTTTCGTTTTAAATAGGGTATTGTGAATGCTGGAATATCTGCCTCTGGATCAACCGATATATTGAGTTCCCCGTCTACCAGTTGAACGCGATCGATCAGATTGAATGCGCCTTCATCGCTCAGCGTGTTCTGCTCGCAATAGAGTAATAGCGGACGGTGGTTCGAGATGGCGGTCTTAACAGCCGTCTCGAGTTCCTTAGCGGGAAGACGCAGCGCGCCATCTTTGGAGACATAATAGCGATATCTCTTCTTGCCTTTGCTTGAGTGTGTGGGTGTGAGCGATTTGCCGTCGGGACCAAAAATGCGTCCAGCGAATAGGGATGGGTGCGTAACGTTCCTTCGTGTTGTCCTGTTCACGCGATTGGACGCTAGCTGCTGCTGCACGCCGTCCCATTTGGCCTGATCGCGGATCAGTTCATGCTTTCACCCCAAAGAAGCGTGGACCTGACCACTTCGTCCCGGTTATCTCTTTTGCAAGTAGGCTGAGAGACCGCCAGGTTTTGCCCCTCCAAACATATCCGTTGTCTGTGACATCGACGGTGTGCTCTGCGCCGTTCCATTCCCGGACCAGGCGGCTTCCCGGATTGAGCTGCTTGCTCGGTGTTCCAGTCGTATCTGCCAACTTGCGAAGTTTGCGGATGATCGCAGCTCTGTTCTCGCCGGATGTCTCCCATTGGTGCTCGCAAGTCAGAATCCGCACCATTGTCGCGTTCCTAAGTCTAGGTGCCGGATCAGACCCGAGGCTCGTTCTCCAATGTTGCTTGAGTGCTTCGCGTGACAGAGAGGCTAGCTCTTCTACACGGGCCATCACTTGATGACCTTGATCTTAAACCTGGCAGCTGACCGCGAGGTCTTGGGTATTCGATCAATCCCATAGCCGCGCTTTCTTAGACGGGTCATCGCTGCGCGCACGGTATGGGGCTGCCAGTCGAGTAGATTGGACAGATGTGAGAGGGTTGCCCCTTTCCCAGAAAGGGCCGCGACCAGTTTTGCTTCTTTTGTGCCGTCTTTTGGCTCTGTTACAGATGCCATACTTGTCTCCTTTGATTATGGGGAACGAACAATCGTTCCCACTGAGACAAGCCCGACATCAGGCGGGCGACATGACCAAGCAATGCCCGACTTTTATGCGAAGTCCAGTCGTTATTATGGGATACCGGAAGAAAGCTCAGCTCAGTCGACAACGGTTCTACGACATAGGATTGAGCATTGGTTGGATGGCTGCTTGTTCCTAAAAGCGGACATAACGAAAGCATTTCTTGTTAGAGATGAACGTGTTATCCTTCTCAAATGGATAACTTCGATGTTGACATCAATCGCCTTAAGCTGGCCGAGCACCAGTTTCGCCTTGCATGCACAGTGAACTTAGCAGTGGCTACGGAAACTCAATCACTTGACGTGCCCGTGAAGTGGACATTTGGAAAGCACACGACGACTTGGGATGAGTTTGGATTGCGGTCCGACCAAGCGGAAGACGCTGCTCTGTATATGGAGCGGAGTGCAACTTTTATTTTGGCATCGGTGATCCGAGATCTCTTAGTGATCAAGTTCAAAGATCCAAAAAATCATAACAAAGCTCATGTCAGAAATGCATATCAGATCAGTCGTCTCATTCGGAATGCATTTGCACATTCGAGCATCGAACCTCACTGGAGTATCGACAAAGATTGCCGGGATAAGCAGTTCGAAATTCCAGACATAATTAAAATCGACACTTCGACACTCCACAACAGACCATTGATGTGGCCGGACTATGGGGGCCCTCTAGCGATCTTTCGATTTGGCAGGTTTGTACGCGTCGACTTACTCGATGACCCAATCAATCCAAACAGACCACTACCTGACTTTCCTAGAAGTGAAATTTTCCAACAAGGGCGCCTTATCGCCAAAAAAGTCGATGAAATTCCGGAAGGGGCAGAGATATTGAAATCAATGGGACCGGGCGAACGGTTGCATTTGGGGGGCGGTCACTACTTGATCAGACCGTCCGAGGGCAGTTGAGTTCGTCTTCTTCATTATGACTTCTTTTGCTCAAAACCGGACGATAGCCCCCATAAATTTAAAATCTACAACTCGCCAATCTCAGTCAATTACTAGTCACTGGTTTTGATCTCATTCCTGCCAATCATTAATCGAATTAGTCGTATCTTCTTGTTATATCTTCAATTAGGAAAATCGATCCGCGGCCTTCCACACTGCGAACATTAATGGTCCAGCCTTCCTTTTTCGCGAGGTCTCGACAAATCGCGAGGCCGACACCGTCACCCTCTATCGTTGCCGTGTTCGGCCCACGCGCAGATCGATTAAAAACTAACTTTCTATCGGCTTCTGAAAGGCCGGGGCCTGTGTCCCAAACTTCAATCCGAACATGAGTGCCGCGGGGCCTCGCGCCAATCAGAACGCGGCCTTTAGCAGTATATTTAATTGCATTGGAAACAAGATTGGACAGGATCCGGATGAGGCTGACCACTGAACCCTCGATTCTAAGGGAGGTATAGGCGAAACGCAGATCTAGCCCCTTTTGGATCGCGGCATCGCTATACAGTCTGCGGAGATTTTCGAATAAGACCTCGACCGGGACTGCGACGTCGTCTTGAGTTTGATCAGGGTCACGGCGTTCATCTTTTCCGGCGATCACGTTCTGGATGTATTCAAGGCTCGCTTTGATCTTGGCAGCGACTTCTGGGTCGCTGCGTTGGGCTTCATCAGCGGCGAGGCTCATCGCGTTAATCGGCTGGCGCAGATCATGGCTGGTAGCGTTCAATTGTTGCTTGTGGTGACGCGCCAGACGCTGCGCGCGTTGCAAGTCGAGTTCAGCCTTATTCAGCTCTGAATAAAGGCTTAATTGCTCTCTCAATGCTCTGTCTCGGTCTTTTCGAAGTTGGAAGCTTTGAGCAACAATCGCTGCTGTAAAGATCCCGGCGTCGAGAAGCTGTCCGAAAATTGTTACCAGATCGAGCTGAAGGTTGGTGAGGGGGAAATCCAGGATAGTAGTCAGGTAATTTATGTTCGAATAAGTGGCGAGGACGATGAACCCTGCGGCAAAAATCAATGATCCCGGCGAGCGGCGGAAGATCGCGATCAAGGTCGCGAGTACACCAAGCAGGATAAAGCTGATTGGGATGAAGACACTGAGTGCTGTAATGATTGGGCCGTCGAAAAATGTCTGTGCAACTAGGCTCACGACCATGAGAAAAATCAGAGCTTTAAAGGCTTGGGCAACACGTGGATATCGCCGATCAAGGTCAAGGAATGAGCTGGCAAAGATGAGATATGACATCATGACAGCAACCTGAAGCGGTCTGAAAAGATAGAAAAAATGGTCTTGAGCGAAACTAAAACTGCCGGAAAAGACGCCATACGAGTGCGTGTTGAGCAGAACGAGCGACAGTAAAAAGGCGGCATAGGCCATCGCCGCCCGCGATCGCAGCAGGATGGAAAACGTAATCAGAAAAATAACAAGCAACAGGGCTACGCCGTAATAAGCGCTATGAAGTTGCAGCTCAAATCTGATGCGCGCCTGATAGAGCCGTTCCGGCACAAGTGAGAGGCTAGCGGCATTGCCAAGTGTGCCGACGTCTTGATTGAACCAAAGGTCAATCGTCTGCGAAGGCTCAACAATGATCATTTCAGAAACATGCCGAGGTCCCTGGCTGGCGCGTGTGTTGATCGTTGAATATGGGTAATCTACGATTAGAACTGGGTCGGTGCCCATTCGCACTGAGAAACTCACCGGTTTGAAAATCTCACTTTCGATCCGAAAAAACCGCCTCTCTGAGGCGGCATTTACGTAAGTCAGACGTGTAGAACCGTCGCGATCAGCAATCGACGCAGCCAAAACTTCGATCAGCGATATCTCGTGATCTGGGAGGTCAATCGGGCGAGCGCTTTGACTGTCTGCAAGCGAGGGAGTAGCGAGGAGGGCGTATATTAGACAGACAAGGACCCTCAGCACGTCGTAACCTCGTTGAGAGCAATATGGAATAATGTCGGAAAAACGAACGTACCGCATTGTCATCGCGGATGACCATGGCCTCGTGCGCGGCGCATTGAAAGACTTAATTGCTGACATAGACGGTGCCGAAATCGTCGCTGAGACCGATAATGGGCTTGAAGCGATTACCTTGGCGCGGCTGCACCGTCCGGACCTCCTGACCCTGGATTCCGCAATGCCGCTGGCAAAAGGAATCGAGGTTTATGGCGAGGTTCGTCGTTGGTCGCCTGACACCAGAATTGTTGTGATTACTGGATTTGCGGCCGTCGGTCATTTGGCGGATTGGATTGATGCAGGTGTTGATGGTCTGTTTTTGAAGACATGCGGTACCGACGAGCTTCGCAAAGGCTTGGAGCTTGTCCTGAGCGGCGGCGCTTTCGTGTCGTCCGCTGTGATGGAAAAGCTCGAATTCCATGAGACGGACGCGTCGCTGACAACGCGTGAACGTCAAATTCTTCATCTGATCGCCGCCGGTTACTCGAATAATGAAATTGCAGAGCGCCTGTCGATTAGTCCAAAAACAGTCGATAATCATCGCACGCGCATGATGGCTAAGCTGAATGTTCACTCTCTCGCCCAACTTTTAAGTTATGCCCTCAAGGAAGGCCTGTTGGATACCAATATCCAGATTTAGAATTTTGAGCCCAGGGTTGGTCGGACCAGGCGGAACTGTAAATCGCTCCGCCTGTTCCAAATTACCTTGTTCTATCTAATCGACGCGTTCGAGATAGATCGTGCGACTGCCCCGCCAGACGAGATCACCCGATGACGCGACTTCATAGGTTGCCGATGAGGTCTGGGCCTTAAATTTGTTGTCGCTGACCCGATCGTAGATGTGCCAGCTTCCGGTTGCTGTTCCGTTTACCGACCGGACCCGAAAACGATCCGTCCCAACCATCTCAAACTGATTTCGGCGGTCACTATTCTTGAATTTATAGGTCCCGCTAATTGTGACTTTCTTGGATTTCACCTGTCCGACGGTCCCTCTCACATAGGAAATACCGGTCAGGTCTGCCCCTTTTGAATAGACCGGGGTAATAGTAATGCCCTGAAAGTCTTTCTCTGGGTCGAATCCGTTGCCGTCAGGATTGAACCAGACGCCGAAGAGGATTGTAGCCGGAGTGTTTGGCAATTTAGCGCCTAAACGTTCGGCAACCGTCTTTCCATCAAAGACAAATCCATGCGTATTCCCGCCGATCTCATTGTTTTGCGCTCTCCAGCAGCCGTAATTGACGCCACCGGAGACACCAGCACCGAGTTGTAGGCCATAGCTGACGCCGCCATACCATTCTGCAAGTCTCTGGTTCCCGGTACGGCCTTCAAGGCTGATGTCGACGGACATCCCGGTCTCACCCGCCGCGCTCAATATGACGCCGCCTTCAGTCACGACGCCCAGCGTCCACGCATTGAAGTCGTCAGAGACGCAGGGATTGATATCAGGTTTTGCTTTCTGGCTTGCTGACGCATTTTCACTGCGAATGTCAGACTGCATTTGCTTATCATCTGAAAAATCCAAAACGTCACTGATGTTAGCGAAGAGTTCGTCGCCGTACTGGTCCAGCTTTCTTTTTGCAGCTTCGCGCACTGGTGCGTTTTTGTCTGGAACGCATTTGTTTTGTAAGAAATCCTGAACTAGGCCATCATCACAAGACGGAACGATAGGGAGTATACAAGGCTTGTCGCCTTCGGACCCGCAGCGCGTACACGCGTCAAACTTTGAGGGATCACTTCCCATCCGCAAGTTCCGGCGGGTGCCTGTCGGGCAGGCATAACATTTGCCCGTTAAGCCGTGCTGGAATGACCCTGGGTCACAGCCATCTGATCCCGGCAATTCGGCCGGAGCGCGTGATAACTTGACCACTTTAGAGCATGCACGTGCATGAGTAACTGGATAAGTTGATCGGTTGTATCCTTTAGCACAGGAATAGCACTTGCCTTTGCCAATATCGAGGAAATAACCATTTGGACAATCCGTTTTAAGGAGCCCCGTTGGATTCTTTGGGCCCTTAGCTTTACTGAAAACTTCATGCGCGGGTTTCTCGCAAGCCTCTTTACCTGTGACCGTAAAAATTGTGCGTTTTGGTTGACTAGAGGGGCACTTCCAGCAGAGTCCCGTTGTGAGATCGCGGCTCGTACCGGAATATTTTCCAGAGCATGTCATCTTACCGGTATAGACAGCCGGCTCCTCGTCAGCGCTCGCCATTGGCGACAAGACCACTGCTCCAATGATCAGCAGCAGAGCTGTTAAGAGCAGCCGTCGGCTTTGTTTTAAGAGACCACCTTGACTGGCACCATGGTGCCACATCTTTGTATCCACACTCATTATTCCACCTCCATATGTGATGAGGCGAGTGTCGCTTTATAACGACAATGACTCAATGAGGTGGATCCCTCAATTTAGCCTTCGTGCGGACGTGGTTTGCTGCCCAAAATTCTTGTTGAATACGAGGATTCTTTACTCCGACCAAAAATTGAGTTCGCATAGAAAAGCCTGAAACATTTCAGACGTCTCCTTTTGCTCGCTTAGGTGAAGATCACTTCACTCGAAACTTTCCTGCGGTTCGAATGTAGAGCAGGCATTCCGATTGCGCGTCGCATGAAATCAAATGTTCAACGCCTTCGTCTGAGCCGAAGAAACCACGGGGCTCAAGGACTGTTTTATCGGGTAGGCCCGAAACTGCATGCTCGAATTGACCTTGAACTGTGACGGTTTTGATATCGGCTCCCTCGGAAACGACTTTTCCACTAAAGCCAGCCGGGAGTTTGAGCATGGAACTGCTGGGCTCACCTGAGCTTAAATCTCCCCACAAAAGCGCGACCTCTAGACCTTTTATATCGGCTGCGATCCAATCGAACTCATCTGCGGTCATCCACACCATATTCGACTGCATCAGATTCAAAGGCCGTTCGCCATTGTCGAAGACCTGATCGCCAGGTTGAACCAAGTATGGCCCTTCCAGTATCTCCAAGAACCCAGTTCCGCCCAGGCCGGGACGCGCGGACGTGATATGAACTTCGCCCGCGGGCTGGGTCCAGAACGTGCCGGGGCCCATCCACATATTGGCGGAGTCAGGGTCATCATTATGGATCTCGCCGCTGATTACAATCGCCCGATAGGTGATGTTATGAATGTGCGGCGGTGAGGAGAACCCTTCTGCAAACCTTAGCAAGACCCCGGAGGGCACGTCTTCGCGAATATCACCCCATAGCACCTCAGCTTGTGGGCTTGCATCACCGCGCGCCGGGTTTAGCGGCACGTAATCGACCTGGTAAGGCGTCACAACGCGCACCGAGTCGATCTGGGCTTGGCTGTACGACACCGGCTCGCTATCCCCACAAGACGAAAGGATTGCGAACGCACAGATTGAGATAGCTATTACGCTGAGCTTCATGTGGTCATCTTCATCGTATGAGCCACTTAAACCGATATCACAACTTTTCCGATAGCGGCTCCGGATTCGAGCTTGGCGTGAGCCTCTCCAGCTTGCGCGAGCGTGAAGTTTGATGGATCGAGCAACGGCTTCAAGCCGCCTTCATCGACGATCTTGGCGAGCTCGGTCAGGATCGCGCCATGTTTTTCCCGGCGAACATCATGCATCATGGGGATCAGCATGAAGATGATGTGTAGCGACAGGCCTTTGAAATGCGCTGGCGACAGATCAATGTCGACCAAAGCCACCGTAGATGCGACATGTCCGTTTAACTTCGCGGCTTCGAACGAGTTGGTCATATTAGCCCCACCAACGGAGTCGAAGACAAGATCGAACCCAGCGCCTCCGGTATATTGCTCAACATAATCAGACACGGCTTCCGTCATGAAGTTAATCGCGGTGGCGCCATAGCCTTCGATGATAGGAGTTTGCGCGCCGCCAGCCCCAGTAGCGTAGACGTCTGCCCCGAAGTGCTTGGCAAGTTGGACTGCAACATGGCCAACACCGCCCGAACCGCCTTGGACCAGTACCTTCTGCCTAGCCCCGACACCCGCGCGGGTTAGACCCTCATAAGCCGTGATCCCAACGAGCGGAAGTGCCGCGGCTTGCTTCATGGAAAGAGATTTCGGCTTATGAGCGACCAAGCGCGCGTCGGCTGGAATATATTCAGCAAGCGCCCCTTGCAGGGACAACAAACCACCAGCGCAGCCATAGACCTCATCACCCACCTCAAATCCTGTCACACCATCGCCAACCGCCTCAATAGTACCAGCGAAATCCATTCCAAGAATAGCAGGTAAGTCGGGAGAAAGCGGAAGCTGCTCTTGGCCGAGCTGGCGGATCATGGTGTCGACTGTGTTCACACTTGTCGCCGCCACTTTGACAAGCACTTCGCCAGCTTCGGCTTTCGGCATGTCGCGCTCTGCGGCCACGAAAGTCGCGTCGGGACCATAGGTTTCAAGGATCATCGCTTTCATCGGAACGTCTCCATTAGGGTTGCCGACGCAGCTATCATCATAGCGATCATCCAGATAACCGGGACAATCCGATAATTAGTTTTTTGATTTCGGGCATAATCCCCGAAGCACCTGTTGTAGCTGCTAGCGATCCCAAAGGGGCGGTGATCCAATCTTCTCAATTAAAAAGTCGATAAACACTCGTACTTTCGCGGTCAGTACATTCGATTTCGGATAAACGAGCCAGATCGCAGACCCGTCATCGACTTGGTATTCAGGCAGCACTCGAACGAGCGAGCCGTCTTTTAACTCGTTATGGATACTCCAAATGGAGCTCATTGAGATTCCGACACCAGCCTTTGTTGCCAGACGCATACTGGCGCCATCATCGCAGATTAGGCGCTGCGGGGCTTCGGATGGCGGAAACACACACGCCCGGTTTTCTTTGGCGACCAGGGTTCGCGCTTTAGAGTTTAC
>JBCCDF010000037.1:0-15645 GCA_039030935.1 Pseudomonadota bacterium
ATGCTCGATGGTCAAAGCGTCATGGACATGGGGGATGCCTCCCCAAGATATTCACTCAGTGTTGACCAAGTTGCCAAAACGGCGAGTGCCTATCTAAAGCAGAACACGGCTGAACGTCAGCAGAGCAGTCGCCCACAAAACTGATTGGCTGAGTTTGTGCCCCTTATATCAACGGGGCCGACTGTTATCCAATCGACCCCGCTTTGATTTTGAAGAAATTTTCAGATCGCTCGAGGCTATTCATTCAGCTGTTTCTGCTGCTCGATCTGACTGTAGATCGTATTGAAGTGTGTTGTGTTATCGCCGACAGCGAGCCCTGGGCGGCAATCTGGTGTACAGTCATATGAGAAGTTAGAGCCTGCACGATTAACCGTAACAAGGTTTGCGGTGCTGGTCGTCACGACGATGTCAGCCGTGTAAATCGTTTGGCCTTCTGAATCGAAAACGATTAGATTTGTGGTGCCGAAGACTTTTCCTGAGATCAGAAGCAGCTGGCTGTTCGCGACCGCGACATCTGCAATGTTCTGATTGCCGATTACGACGCTGGCGGCGTCTTTTTTCAGTCGCAAGATTTTTGTGTCGCCGCTCTCTACTGTGAACTGACTGGCAAACGCAGCCCCGGCCATAAGAAGGCTGGCTAGACTAAACGAGATAAACTTTTTCAAAGACAGCATAGGAACACTCCGGCTAGCAAGTATTCTCTATCTTGCAGCAAAAGCCTTTCCTGAATCCTAAGAAGATACGCACTCTATAATAAGGGTTTGGAAGCCATGAAATTAGTTAATCAGGGCTTGTGTTTGAGTAACGAAGTTTTCGTTTTGATTCACGGGATCGAAATTCTCGCCGTGTACACCTGATCATGTTCCGGGAATAAAAACCCGATAACTCGGGACGTCGACAACCTGCATGATGATGGAGTTTCCAAATGCGTAAGTTTTTTGAAAATGAGTCTGGCGCTACTGCCATTGAGTATGGACTGATTGCTGCCCTGATCGCTGTTGCGATCATTGGTGCTGTCTCTACACTCGGTACTAAGACTTCAGCGACATTTAACGCTGTATCTGCTCAGCTGACTACTTAATAGTTAGTCGAGTAATGACTTAAGAAAAGCCGTCCGGTTCGCCGGGCGGCTTTTTTTGTTTCAAGCGAGTGACAATAAATCGGCTTAGACAAACCCTCGTATCGTAATCCTTCTTTCAGCCTTTCATGATTGATTATCTATAACGAGTGGAGTTCCAATCATGATTGAAAACGTGTTTGCGGGTGCCTTCTTTGCACTCTGTATCTATGCTGCCCTTAAAGACGTCGCCACATTGACGATACCCAATTGGCTGAATGCCTCGCTCGCTTTGATGTTTGTTCCGGCAGCGGTGTTTATCATGCCGGGATGGGACATTATCGGCTGGCATGTTCTGGCTGCTGCCATCACATTTGCGGTCTGCGTTGGGTTGTTCATGCTCGGTGTGTTCGGGGGGGGTGATGCGAAGCTTATCCCGGCGGTCATGTTATGGATAGGCGCGTCTGATCTGACGACCTTCTTTATGTGGATGACGATGTCAGGCGCTGTTCTGGCGATTATCGTTTACTTTAGCCGCCGTGTGATTGCCGCAGAAGGGGCGCCAGCTTTCGCTTATGAGACCCTGCAAAAGGGCAACGGAGTTCCTTACGGTGTCGCGATCATCATTGGCGCGATTGCTGCTTCGCCGAGCTCTCCATTCCTTGCCAATTTCTTAAGCTAAAACAGGAGTCTGAGTTAACTTCGTTTTAGCCTTAACCTGTCAGGTTCGAATTTAAACGGGTCGATTTGGCCCAAAACATCGACAGAGGACAACGCCCATGTCACCGATGCGCCTTATCATTCTCGCCGTAGCTGGCATTGCCGCTGTTGTGGCTGCTTTTCTGGTTCGCGGCATGGTCAGCGAGTCCCCTGAGCCGACAGTGGTTGCTCAAACAGAGACCATCGTAAAAGAAGTAGAGGTCTCGCAGGTCAAGGTTTTGGTTGCGGCCTCTGACCTCCCTATTGGAACCTTGCTCAGCCCGAGTGACTTCCGCTGGGCGGACTGGCCAGAGCGCACTGTCAATCCAGGCTACTTTACTGAAGAGGATCACTCTGACGCAATGGAGAAACTCGCCGGCAGCGTCGTGCGTACGAGCTTGTTTGCTGAGGAGCCCATCCTGCCTCAGAAAATCGTCCAAAAGGGCGAGACTGGGTTTATGGCCGCGCTTCTCAGCCCTGGAAAGCGCGCGGTGTCTGTTGAGATTTCGCCTGAGTCTGCTTCGGCTGGATTCATTCTTCCTGATGACCGCGTCGATGTCATCCTGACCTATGAGGTCGAAGTCCAACAAGGCGAGGAAATGGTTGAGCAAACTACGGTCGTCACCGCCATGGAAAATGTCCGCGTGCTGGCGATTGATCAGTTGTTTGGTGAAGTGGACGGCGCACCCGCGCTAACGGGTTCTACAGCAACATTAGAACTTACGCCCGAGGAAGCAGAACTCATTTCCCTTGCTGCTCGGAAAGCGACGATTTCATTGACCCTGCGCAGCCATGCAGATGCAGGTGAGAATAATGGCGAAACAATCGCTCGGCTTGACTTGATCGATGATGATCAGGGCGGTCGAGGCAATCAGATCGTGATTTTTAGAAACGGTAATATGTCCACAGGGGGCTAAGAGAACGAGAATGAAATTGTTGTTTTTCAGAGCCTTAGCAAGCATAGGTTTGCTCGCTGCCCTGCCCACAACTGGGCAGGCGCAGAATTTGATGGGTGTATCGGTTATTGAACCGGGTGAAAGTTCGGTCTCCAAGAGCGTCACACTCGGTTTGAGTAAATCGACAATTATTGAGCTTGCTCGTCCTGCGGCCGATATCACAATCACTGATCCGACAATCGCCGACGCGACTGTGCTGACGAATAAACGCATTATTTTCCGTGGGATTGCGATTGGCCAAACCAATGCGTTCATCTTCGATCGCCATGGTAATACACTTCTTAATCTTGAAGTGAGTGTCGAGCTTGATACGACTTCACTCGACGCACTGATCTTGCGCTACGTGCCGGATGCGCGTGTCAACGTTGAGATGGTCAATGGAAGCGCCATTGTCACCGGAAAAGTCGATTCTGTCGTACAGTCTGATCAAGTGATGCAACTTGTATCGGCCTATCTCGGCGGTGAAGCTGCTGGTCCGCAACTTGTGAACATGCTGAGCGTCGATGCGAACGATCAGGTTATGCTTGAGGTGCGGATTGTTGAGATGCAGCGCTCCGTCGTCAAGCAGCTTGGCATCAATTTGTCAGGCTCCTCAAATTTCGGCGATTTTGCCAACCTCGTTGAGAAACAATTGTTCTCACCCGAAGTTCCCGGTGGGCCGCCTGTCGACACGGGAACAACCACTTTGGTTCCCGGCTTGCCATTCTCCAACCAATTCAGCTTCTCAAATGCCAACACATTTAACGTCAATGGCTCGCTGGGCGGCCTCTCGACAGAGCTTGGATATACCAACTTTGTTGAAGACGATTTGCAGTCTTCCGCGGGTGCGGCGATCAATGCGCTGGAGCGCGTTGGTATACTCAAGACACTTGCTGAACCAAACATTATGGCCGTGTCAGGCGAAAGCGGCAACTTCCTTGTAGGTGGGGAATTCCCTGTCCCGGTTGGTCAGGACATTGATGGCCAAATCAGTATTGAATTTAAGCCGTTTGGGGTTGGTCTGGCCTTTACACCTGTGGTGCTCTCCGAGGGGCGCATCTCGCTTAAGATCTCAACGGAAATCTCTGAACTCTCCAATAATGGGGCGTTGCAAGGTCAGTCTGTTGCGGGTGTTGATGCAACCGGTGATATCATCACAACCCCAGGTCTAACGGTTCCTGCCCTGACAGTGCGTCGGGCTGAGAGCACAGTTGAGTTGCCTTCAGGCGGATCAACCATGCTAGCGGGCCTGATTCAAAGCCGATCGCGGCAAACACTCGATCAACTGCCCGGGATCAAAAAGCTTCCTATCCTTGGCGCTCTTTTCCAATCGCGCGACTTCCTGAATGAGGAAACCGAGCTTGTCGTGATCGTCACGCCCTATCTGGTTGATCCTGCATCCAAAGATGAGTTGCGTACGCCTGCTGATGGATTTGTGAATCCACGTGACCCTCAGACCATCTTCTTCGGCAAATTGAACGATATGTACGCCGGAGACGGCGATGGGCTGAGCAAAGACAATTACAACGCGCCAGTCGGCTTTATTGAGGAGTAAGGACTATGCGTCGCCTTAAAATTACTATGGTCGCACTGCTTGGTGGTGTCGCGCTTCTCGGAGCCTGCCAGTCAAAAGACAATCCGATTATCCCGGCATCCTATTATCAGGGCACCGCTTTGGATCGCAATGACATTGGCGTTCGCGGCCAAACCGAAATCCTCGAAGTTGACCTGAATGCGATGGATAGCCAGCTCCGACAGCTCCAAGTCGCCCGGATTGAGAGCTTCTTGGCTAAGTATAACAGCGTTGGGCAAGGGCCTCTGATCATGTCCATGCCGAAGAATTTCGCAAATCCCCAACTGGCTGTGAAGGCGACCGCGGAGGCGCGTGATCTGGCTTGGAATTCCGGGGTCGAGTATGATCAAATTACTGGAAGCGCCTACGATGCTGGCGGCTCTCCGGATGCGCCTTTGATCCTTGCCTTCCAATCCTTTGAGGCGATTGCGCCCGACTGTCCGCAACTGTCAGAAATCGACTTTGCGGATGCAAGGAGCAACAATGATTTGCCAACACTTGGCTGCGCAATACGCACGAATATGGCCGCGATGATTGCTGAACCCTCTGATATCCTTGGTGACCGCGCGCTCGAGGATGGTGATTTGAACCGTCGCCTGGTTCAGCTGGAGCGGTGGAGAGACGGTGCTGAAACAGGCGCTCAGAGAAGTGAACAAGAAAACGGCGCTGTTTCGACAGCGGTGAATTAAGGCTTAAGGCCCTAAAAGTGTAACCCTGATGGGGAGTTGAGGACTATGAAACCGGATAACGCTCTTTTTGAAGATGACCTCGATTTCGAGGTTGATGACGAAATTGATGCAGCCCTGAATTCGGTTTTTGAAGAAGCGGCTCCGGTGCTGGCGGATGATGAGATGGAGATCGATCTCGATGCGCCGATGAAAGAGCTTGAAGCCGCAGTTGAGCCCGCAGCAGAGGGCGGTGAGCGCGCTATACCGGCTATTTCAGTTTGTGCGTTTTGCGAAACCGGCCGGACGGCTCAACTGATCAATTCGGTCTCACGCGATCGGCGTATGCAACAGACCAGCGTTGAAATGTTTGAAGGCGGGCTGCAGGCTGCGATTGAATATTTAAGCGAGAATTCGACACCCAACCTGCTAATCCTTGAATCCACAGCAACCAATGCGACGATGCTCGCCCAGATTGATGAGCTTGCGGGCCACTGCGACGAAGGCGTTCAGGTCATGGTGATCGGCGCGGTGAATGATATCTCGCTCTATCGCCAGCTTATGGCCCGCGGTGTCAGTGAATATCTCGTTCCGCCAATTACACCGGTTCAGGTGATCCGCTCTATCGGTAAGCTTTTTGCTGATCCAGATGCACCCTTTGTTGGAAAATCAGTTTCTGTGATTGGCGCGAAAGGGGGCGTAGGGTCCTCAACAATCGCGCATAATCTCGCATGGGCTATGTCTGAGAATATCAAGGTCAACACAGCCTTGATCGACCTAGACTTATCCTTTGGCACCACGTCTCTGGATTTCAATCATGAGAGCCAGCAAACCGTTGCGGATGCCCTTTTGGCGCCTGAGCGGGTTGATGATGCCGTGATTACGCGCCTTTTGTCGAAAGCGACAGATCGGCTCTCCTTGTTTACAGCGCCAGCGACGGTTGGTCAGATCATTGATGTTGAATCTGAGGCCTACCAAGTGGTTGTCGACGGGGTGCGCCGCGTCATGCCCTATGTTGTTGTAGACCTTCCGCATGGTTGGAGCCGTTGGCAGTACAATACGCTGGTCTCCTCTGATGAGGTGATTTTGGTCTGTCAGCCAGATCTGGCGAGCCTTCGCAATGGCAAGAATATTCTCGACAAGTTGAAAGCAGATCGTCCGAATGACGCGGCACCTCGTCTCGTGATTAATATGATGGGCGTGCCAAAACGGCCTGAAATCCCGACAAAAGACTTTGCCGGCGCGATGGGCGTTGAGCCTGAAGTCGTTATTCCATTTGACCCGCAACTGTTCGGAAATGCTTCGAATAATGGACAAATGATTGCGGAAACAGATGCCGCTGCGGCGCCTTCTGTCGAGATTGATAAGCTTGCCGGCCTCCTGACGGGTCAGACAATACAAGTTGAACAGAAATCTTTGCTCAAGAAATTGCTGCGTAAATAGACGCTGAAGCGCGTCGTGAGGACAGGTTATGGCATTTGGTAAACGGACAAGTGGTGGATCGGCTGGCGGTGTTGCAACCGCGCCAAACCCTGTAAAGCCTGCGCCAAAGCCCGTTGAGACCAAGGCGGAACCGGAAAAAGAAGCGCCTAAAAACGACGAGGCCAAGCCAAAGGTGAAGATGAAGCCTGCGGCCACTGAAAAGCAGGAAGAAAAAGTCACTAAGGTCACAGACCGCTCGGATGAGTATTACGCGACGAAGACAACTGTCTTTAATGCGCTCATCGATACGATTGATCTTGGTCAGCTTGCATCTCTTGATCCTGAAGCGGCGCGCGAAGAAATCCGCGACATCGTTGTTGAGATTATTGCGATCAAAAACGTCGTCATGTCGATCTCTGAGCAGGAATACCTGCTCGATGACATTTGTAACGACGTTCTGGGCTATGGACCGCTTGAGCCTCTGCTCGCGCGCGATGACATTGCCGATATTATGGTGAACGGCGCTGACCTTTGTTACATCGAGGTCAACGGCAAGATTGAGCGCACGAATATCCGCTTCCGCGACAATGCGCAGTTGATGAATATCTGCCAGCGCATTGTGAGCCAGGTTGGCCGCCGCGTCGATGATGCCAGTCCGATCTGTGACGCGCGTCTACTCGACGGCTCTCGTGTGAACGTGATTGCGCCGCCGCTCTCGATTGATGGGCCTGCGCTGACCATTCGTAAGTTTAAGAAGGATAAGCTGAAGCTGTCCGACTTGGTGAATTTCGGATCGATTTCAGAGGCTGGCGCTGAAATTCTGCGCATCATCGGGCACTCTCGCTGTAATGTTCTGATCTCCGGCGGTACTGGTTCCGGAAAGACGACGCTGTTGAACTGTTTGACAGGCTTCATTGAGCCGGGCGAACGGGTCATCACGTGTGAGGACTCAGCGGAGCTTCAACTACAACAGCCGCATGTTGTGCGCCTTGAGACCCGCCCACCAAACATTGAGGGCTCTGGTGAGATTTCGATGCGGGATCTGGTTAAGAACTGTCTGCGGATGCGCCCTGAGCGGATCATTGTGGGTGAGGTTCGTGGACCTGAAGCCTTTGACCTGCTGCAGGCGATGAATACGGGTCACGATGGCTCGATGGGAACGCTGCACGCAAACACACCGCGTGAGGCTCTCAGCCGTGTTGAATCTATGATTACAATGGGTGGGTTTACCCTGCCTCAAAAGACGATCCGTGAGATGATTTGTGGCTCAATCGACGTCGTTGTTCAGGCCTCAAGGCTGCGCGATGGGTCCCGTCGGATCATGCAAATCACTGAGGTTATGGGCCTTGAAGGCGATACGATCGTTTTGCAGGACATTTTGAAATACGAAATGGAAGGCGAGGACGAGAACGGTAAGCTGAAAGGGAGCCACCGTGGCACAGGTATTGGTCGTCCACGCTTTTGGGACCGTGCGTCTTACTATAATCTTGAAAAAGATCTGGCGAACGCGCTAGATGAATTGGACTAGATTATGGACCTGAGTGGTGACATCCTGATCTATGTCGTTGGGGGGCTGGCTTTCCTGATCATTGCGGCTGTGGGCATCGCCTTTACAGCTGATGAGGGGAAGGAAAAGGCCTCCAAACGCGCAAAGCAAATCGCGGCTGGTGAAAAATCAGAGAATAAATCGCGTGGCAAGAATGATGACGTGGCGTCGCGTCGTAAGCAAACGCAGCAAATGCTGAAAAAGCTACGTGAGCAAGATCAGGCGAGACGGAAATCGCTGAATGTTGACGGCATGGACGGCAAGCTTCGTCAGGCCGGGCTCGAGTTATCGTCGCAGAATTTCTACATTATTTGCCTCGTCATGGCTGTCGTGTTTGCGGGATTAGCTTACATTTCAGGCGCAGCAGGTCCACCCAAGCTTCTTGGTTTTGAGCTGAAAGAAATGATCGGTGAGCAAGGTGCGCGGATTGTGACGATCGCTGCTGCAGCACTTGCCGGTGGAATAGGTCTTCCAAACTGGATTGTTGGCTTTTTGGCGAAGGGCCGAAACAAGAAAATGATGGGTCAATTTGCCGATGCAATCGATGTCATTGTTCGCGGTGTTAAATCAGGTCTTCCGCTCACAGAGTGTTTGCGGATTATCGCGTCTGAAAGCCCATCTCCGCTTGGGCCAGAGTTTGCTCAGCTTACGGACAATTTGCAGATGGGGATGACGACCGAGCGTGCTCTTCAGAACTTTTATAAGCGTGTACCCCTTCCTGAGGTCAACTTCTTCGTGATCGTTCTCTCGATTCAGTCCAAAGCGGGTGGTAACTTGTCAGAAGCGCTTGGCAATTTGTCTCTGGTCATCCGTCAACGGAAGATGATGCGCGAGAAGATTAAAGCGCTGTCCTCCGAGGCCAAAGCGTCGGCTTACATCATTGGCTGCCTTCCATTTGCGGTCGGCTTCATGGTCTATTTGACGACACCTGCTTACATCATGGAACTGTTTATCAAACCGGCGGGCCACGCGGTCTTATTCGCGGCCTTCTGTTTGATGGCAACGGGCATCACCGTGATGCGCAAAATGATCAGCTTCGATATTTAGGAGAGACGCTATGGGTGATTTCGCATCTTCTCTCTCTGATCCGGCGGCAATGGCCTCGCTTCTGGCGGCCGTTGCCATGTTTGCGACCATTGTTTCGGTTATGCTGCCCGCCTTGAAAGGCGATAAGCTGGAAGCACGCCTGAAGCAGGTGACAGATCAACGCGAGAAACTTCGCCGTGCAAACCGCGCTCAACTTGAATCCGCTGGCATTCGTCGTGAGGCGAAGGGAACCCTGGCTGACATTACCAAGAAACTGGACCTTCAGAAAATGCTGGAGGACCCGAATATTGAAGCGAAGATGGAACAGGCAGGCTTTCGCGGTCCACGCCCGTTGATGATCTTCTACTTCTGCCGCTTTGCTTTGCCGTTTATGTTTGGCATCGGAACGCTGTTCTACATCTTCTTGATCAATGATTTCGGACTGTCGATGCAGATGAAGTATGGTTCGGTGGTGTTTGGGGCTGCCGCAGGATTCTATGCGCCAAACCTGTATGTTTCAAATTCCGCGAGTAAGCGCCAGCAATCAATTATGAAGGCGTTTCCTGACGCGCTCGACATGATGTTGATCTGCGTTGAATCCGGTATGTCCATTGAGATGGCATTTGCGAAAGTCGGTGCAGAGATCGGCACAGCGTCGGCGGAATTGGCTGAGGAGTTACAGCTAACAACGGCAGAGCTTGCCTATTTGCCCGAACGCCGCGTTGCCTATGAAAATCTTGCAAAACGCACCGGTCATGAAGGGGTCAAAGCTGTGACCATGGCCCTTGTGCAGGCCGAACGCTACGGTACGCCGCTTGGTGATGCCTTACGCATCATGGCAAAAGAAAACCGCGATATGCGAATGTCAGATGCAGAGAAGAAAGCCGCAGCGCTTCCAGCGAAGCTTACGGTTCCAATGATCCTGTTCTTTCTTCCCGTCCTCTTCCTTGTTGTTCTCGGCCCAGCCGCGATCAAGATCGGGGAAATGGATACGACAGGTACAGCGTTCTAGTCTGATACTCTGCCATGGAAGGGCTTACTCCGCTGCGACCAGTGGTGCTTCGGCTTTACTCTCTTCCAGAAAGCGCTCTGCTTCGAGGGCTGCCATACAGCCCATTCCCGCCGCTGTGACGGCTTGGCGATAAATATCGTCTGTGACGTCACCGGCGGCGAAAACGCCCGGAATATTCGTTGCTGTCGAGTCAGGCGCGGTGACGAGGTAGCCATTGTCGTGCATATTGAGTTTGCCCTTGAACAGCTCTGTTGCGGGCGCATGACCAATCGCAATGAACACCCCGTGGACAGGCAGATCTTCTGTTTCACCCGATGCCACATGCTTTAGACGCGCGCCAGTAACGCCCAGAGGGTTCTCGTCGCCCAGAACCTCTTCCAATGTCGTGTCCCATTTGACCTCGACTTTAGGGTGGTTGAGCAGGCGGTGCTGCAGGATTTTTTCTGCACGCAGACTGTCACGGCGATGAACCAGAGTGACTTTCGACGCGAAGTTGGTGAGGAACAGCGCTTCTTCCACAGCGGTGTTGCCGCCACCGACAACGAGGACATCCTTGCCGCGATAGAAGAACCCGTCACAGGTCGCACATGCTGAAACCCCAAAGCCCTGAAATTTCGTCTCTGTGTCCAAACCAAGCCATTTGGCCTGCGCACCTGTTGAAATGACGATGGCATCTGCAGTGTAGTGTGTGCCGCTTTCCCCGACAGCGCGGAAAGGCTGTGTTTCGAAATCGACGCTCGCAATATGATCTTCAGCCATCTTCGCGCCCATTTTAAGGGCGTGTTCTTGCATTTTGACCATCAAATCGGGACCCTGAATTTCGGCTTCACCGGGCCAATTTTCGACTTCAGTGGTGATGGTTAACTGCCCACCCGGCTGCAGACCGGCGACAACAAGGGTATCGCGCATTGCACGCGCACCATAAACCGCAGCCGTCCATCCCGCAGGACCAGATCCAATGATCAGGATTTCTGCGTGGCGCGTGGCTTGATCGGTATCGGGCATATCTGCCTCCATAAATATCTCTGTCTTGATCTCTCTGCCCATTATGGGGATTCGGGGGTTAGGAATAAAGGTTAATCGGCATTCAAATGCGCGTGAGACTGTCTAATGTCTTAATAAAGGCCTTGGTGCATCGCGAAAAATCACCTCCGACATCGACCTGGATTTAAGCCGATTGCGCTATGGTGGTGTCATGCGAGTCCGTATGCTCATCCTTTTGGCCCTTTGCTTTCTGCAAAGTTTGCTGACGGCTACCGCTGCCCCACATGATCTCAGCGATGAGATTTGCGTTCTCAGAGGGGCTGAACTGGAGAGCGCACAACAGGTTTTGGATCGCCGTGAGGAGTTCGACTGCGGCCGCAGTGCTTTGCTGGCCGAAGGCAATGACATCTGGATTTTTGCTGATGTCGAAGAGGCGGTTGCGGGTCTGAGCGATCCCGTGCTGACGCTTCGAATGTCCTATCATGGCGCGATTACGGTTGTGCCCGTGTTTGATGGTATTCCAGTTGGGCGCCGATATGGGCCGCTGGACCTTGCGAAGAGATCGCGTGTGCCGGATTTCATGACGTTCCCGCTTAGCCGGGGTCTTGAGCGCCCAGATGGCGTTTTGATCCGCATTGAAGACGCGTGGGACCTGACCAACTGGTCCGACATTGCGATTGAAAGTGAGGCTAGTCTGGATGGCCGTCATATTAGCGGGGCTCTGATCTATGCTTTACTGTCAGGCTTATTGCTGACGCCGTTGATCTTTACCGCGGTGATGTTTTTCACCCTGCGCATCGATTTTCTACCCTACCATTTTGGGATGGTCTCTTCAGCGCTTATCTATGCGCTGTCTTGGTCAGGCCTAATCTTCGCTTTGCCGGTCGACATCACACCGATTGTGCGATCGCAGATCAATCATTTCTCAATTGCGAGCGCGTTCTTGTTCGCCTGTTTCCTAACGCGCTCTTTGTGTGGCGAAGAGATGATTGGGAAAATCTGGTCTAAATTGCTTTATGTTGCCGGGGCGATCCCCGTCTTTGTCACTCTTGTCGTCATGTTGGCAGCTCCCAATCATAGCCATACGGGCTCCGTCGTTCTGCACGCTGTCTTTGCTTTGCCGCTCTTCGTCATTCTCGGAGCGTTGATCAGCGGCGCGATGAAAGATCACCTGATTTGCCGTCTCCAACTTTTGGCTTGGGCACCAATGATCGCCTATGTTGCGCTGCGTATCTTGAAAGGCGTGGGGCTGATTGAGCATAATATCATCACCGAGTATGGGCTTTATCCGTCGATCATATCGGAAGCTCTGCTGACAACCTTTGTGATCGCTTATCGCGTTTACACAATACGCCGCTCACATGAGAGCGCGCTTCGCGAACAGGCTGTTCTACGCAATCTTGCAACGACAGATCCCCTAACGGGTGCGCTGAACCGTAGGGCCTTTATCGATCACTTTGATCAGACGGTTTCTGCTCCGATTGAGCAGCGGAAGCTGACCTTGATCCTTCTGGATATTGACCACTTTAAGGATGTGAACGATGCGTACGGGCACGCGATTGGTGATGATGTTCTGAAAGAAGTGGTGCAGGTCTTAAACTCCCATTGCCGTGATGAAGATATGCTGGCCCGTTTTGGGGGTGAGGAGTTCTGTTTGCTGCTATCTTCGCCGACGAAGGCTGTGGCGGAGGCTGCAACAGAGCGCATGCGCGAGGCCATTGAAGATCACCCATTCACTGCGGGCTGCCAGATTACGATTAGCATCGGTTATATCAGCATCGACCCAGACGCTCACGTCTCATTTGATCAGTGGTATAGCGCTGCAGACAAAGCGCTCTATGCGGCCAAGACGAAGGGACGAAATCGAACGCAAAGAAGCTATTGGAGCCCTGCACCCCCCGATACGGCAGACGATGCCTATGCATCGGGTTGGGTGCCGAAAAGCGCTTAAGGTGAAGCCTTTAGTTCCGGCTCTTATCGACCAATCGGTCATTTTGCGCCCAGTGCATCATTGAGCGAAGCTTCTCGCCAACGTCTTCGATTTGGTGGGCGTTCATTCGGGCACGTGTGGCGTGGAAGCTTGGGGCACCCGCCTGGTTCTCAAGCACCCAGTCGCGCGCAAATTTGCCAGACTGAATATCATCAAGAACGGCCTTCATCGCGGCTTTGCTGTCTGATGTGACGACGCGTGGACCCGATACGTACTCGCCGTACTCGGCTGTGTTTGAGATCGAATAGTTCATATTTGCAATGCCGCCTTCATAGATCAGGTCGACAATCAGTTTCGTCTCGTGAAGGCACTCGAAATACGCCATTTCAGGCGCGTAACCGGCTTCCACTAGCGTCTCAAACCCTGCCTTGATCAGCTCGACGATGCCCCCGCAGAGAACCGCCTGTTCCCCAAACAGATCGGTTTCGGTTTCTTCTCTGAAGGTTGTTTCAATGACACCGGCACGGGTATTTCCGATCGCTTTTGAATAGGAAAGCGCGACATCTTTTGCTGTGCCAGTGGCATCCTGATGGATCGCGACGAGACCGGGCAGGCCGAAGCCGCGCTGATACTGGTCGCGCAAGGTGTGCCCGGGACCTTTTGGGGCAGACAGTGAGATGTCAACGCCGTCCATTGGGCGGATGAGATTGTAGTGAATGTTGAAGCCGTGGCCGAACATGATGTGTTGGCCCTCTCGAATGTGGGGCTCGACCTCATTGGCCCAGAGTACGGCCTGTTTTTCATCTGGGATCAGGATCATCACGACATCAGCCCACTGCGTGGCTTCAGCGGGCGTCATGACTTCAAGGCCAGCCTCCTCGGCCTTCTTACGACTGGAGGAGGTCGCCTGCAGGCCGACGCGCACGGTCCCGCCGCTATCTTTCAGGTTCAGCGCATGAGCATGGCCTTGGCTGCCATAGCCAATGATCGCGACTTTCTTGGCGAGGATCAGGTCGAGATTGGCATCCTGTTCGTAATAGACTTTCATGAGAGGGGGTCCTTAGCGTGTTCGTGTGTTCAGGGATTTATTGTGCGCCAAATTTCAGGCGTAGGGCGCGCCATAAGAAGGCGACATTACCGATGACATAGCGGCGAAACAGGCGACGGGGCTCTTTGAATAAGCGGTAGACCCATTCTATGCCTATACGCCGCATCCAAGCGGGCGCGCGGGTGACTTTTCCGCCGATGAAGTCGATCACAGCACCGCCATTGATAACGAGCAGCGGACCGTCGAGATTTTCGCGCAGCAGCGTGGAAACGCGCTCCTGCTTGGGCATCCCCATTCCGAGAACGGCGAGACGCGCGGGTGTTTCCGTGAGGACTGTGAGATAGTGCTCTTCGGGTTGGAAACCGTCTGCGGTCAGGGCGATGTCTGCACCATCCGTGCGCAGCTTGCCAGCCGTATTAGAGAGCCAAGGCTCCTCTGTCCCCATAAGGGCGATTGGGTGACCCGCCTCAGCGTGACGAGAGATAATCTGCGGGATTAGGTCGGTGCCATTTAGGTTTGGTCCTGGATCGCGACCCATGAGCTTCATTAGGATTTTCATACCCGATCCGTCGCGTAGAAGAATATCGGACCCTTTCAGCGCTCTGGCAAAGTCATCGTCTTTCGCAGAGACGTTATAGCCATGTGCATTTACGAAAGAGACGATCCGTACGCCTTCCTTTGCCACCATTTGATCCAGCAGTGCAGCCTCGCTATCAGGTACGTGGACGGCATCCAGAACGGATCGAAGGCGCGACCACTCGCTCATCCAGCCTGAGCCCCGCGTTTGATAGACAGGACGCCGGTTCGGCTGACTTCGACGAGGCCGAGTGGTTTCATCAAGGCGCAGAACTGATCAATTTTATCGCTGGCGCCTGTGAGCTCGAAAATGAAGCTCTCCGTGCCGGTATCTATGACATTGGCTCTGAAAATCTGGCTGATCCGGAGTGCTTCAACACGCTTTTCACCTGTGCCGACGACTTTGACCAAGGCAAGCTCGCGCTCAATCCCGCGCTTGGATTTCGTGATATCTGTGACGCTGGCAACCGGAACGAGGCGAAGCAATTGCGATTCAATCTGCTCCAGCGTGTGTGAGGTGCCTTGCGTGACAATCGTAATGCGCGATCGATGGCGGCGACGATCCACCTCAGCGACGGTCAGGCTTTCAATATTGTAGCCGCGCGCTGAGAACAGGCCAACGACACGGCCAAGAACGCCCGGTTCATTGTCAACGATGACAGCCAGTGTGCGGCGCTCGTCTTCGCCGTCTTCATGGTTCATATCATACGCGCTAGCGGGAATTGAATCGCTCATTGAACCGTCTCCGAACGCTCACCCAGATTGATGCCTGGACGTCTGGATTTTAGAAGAGTCTCGAGGGTCTTCGCCCGTTCGCGCGCTTCCGCACGGTGTGATGATCTCTGATTGTCATAGCGCCCAGCGATGGCACCGCGGCGCTTTGGATCGAGATGGGCTTGTAGCTCCGAGACGAGCAGACGGCGGCAATCGTCGATGTAATCTGCGCTATTATCCGCCGTAGGACCGCTTGTGCGCGTGAGAGCGTCTATTTCATAATAAGCAAACATCAGGGCATCGAGGATGGGTGGGCGGGCGCCGCGATAAACGCCTTCTTTTTCTGTCCCCTTTTTATCGGGATCGATATTGGGGAAGAAGAGCCGTCCGCGCTCGACTGTTGTTGATAGAGCCAGCATCAGATTGATGCGCTGCTGCAGGAATGCTGCGTCATTGGC
>JBCCDF010000038.1:0-15404 GCA_039030935.1 Pseudomonadota bacterium
ATCAGGCTTTCAGACACGCGCCGCTGTCGCGTGGCGGGCGCGGGGTAGTCAAGAATTTTTTGGTGTTTGGTGTTTTTGGCGATTTGACTCAGAGACCCGGGACAGCAACACCTACTTCAACTTTGATGAGGCGCTAAGCGCTTCGCGCACGCCTCGTGAAGCAGGTTCCGCGCCCTTCGGGCGCATGAACCAGGCTGAGGGCTCCGGGTGCTCCAAATCTGATGTCTGCGCTGGCTGTAGATCTCCAAATGTCTGTCCTGTCTTGATTGGGGGTGAGCGCCTGCGGCCTGGTTCATGGGCTGGCAAAGCCAGACCGGAACCTGCTTCCATCGCGTCGCCCGAAGGGCGTTAGCGCGGTGGCAAAAAGACATGCGCGCGCGTCCTCCGCAAGGCCAGTCTGTGGCGGGGTTGGCGGGTCTGATTGTACGGTTGAGCGCTGACCTACGAGCTATCGTCGATGGCCGGCGCGGGGTCGAAACCCGTACGGCCTGAGATAAAGTTGATCAGGTGCCCGCGCGCCATGTAGCGCGGGGTCCAGTAGCGGATCGCGCTCAGGTGGGCCTCTCCGCTGGGGTCATGCATCGGCACCCAATGGTCGAGATAGGTCTGGCTCTGCTGATACAGCCACGCGGTGAGATCGGTCTCATCTGGGAGGAGATAGACAATGACCTGTCCGTTGGGCTCTATTTGGTACAGGAAGGGTTGGGGATCAGCGCGCATCTCAGCTTGCAGCTTTAGGAGTTGCCACCACACGATTGGCCAGAGCCAGATGGGCATGTCTGGCCAAGTGTAAGGGTTGAAGCTGATTGGCGTCATGGGGTGCATTATACGCCAGCTTCGGGTGGGGGTGGGTAGATTTTCTTCTAAATCCCTCGTCTACGCTCTGCCCAGCTTGACTGGGCAGTCCATCTCCGGGGCTTGTGGCTGGGCTGGGAGGTGGCCTGAACGCCTTATTACCGCGGCACATTTCGGGTGATGGACCCCACGGTCAAGCCGTGGGGAGCGTGATGGAACGAGCGGGCTTTTGAGGGAGGTGAGGTTGGACAGAATTTGGGGGATAGAGGGGTGTTTAGCGTCGTGCGCCTCCCTCTCCCGGACGCGGGAGAGGGACCGAGGGTGAGGGCGACGTTCTGCAACCTTAAGAGCGGTGGTTGGAGATAAATCTGGCCCCCGCACAGAGATTGATATTCGTCTTTAAGTCCATGACAGCGCCCTCACCCCTTCCGGCTTTGCCTCCAGACCCTCTCCCGCGTCCGGGAGAGGGTGGCGCAGATATAGAACCCCTTATGCTTGCGTAAAAGTTCGGGAGATGGGCTCCACGCGCAAGGCGTGGAGAGCGGATGGGGGAGAGTGGAGTTTGGAGAATTTGGGGGATAGAGTCAGCTTTGGCCGCTAATCTATACTCCTCATAGCGTAAATCTCTGGCAGATTTTTTTCCGCTTCGCCCGCAAGTCGGCGGGCTGTTTCGACCGCGTTTAGGAACCAGTCCTGATCGATCTTGTCGAAATCGTCACTCGGTCTGTGATAGTCGGGATGATCCTCGACGCCGAGATAGAGGTGGGGGATCCCCGCGCGGAAAAAGACGGCGTGGTCCGATAGAAGGGTCCAGTCATTGCGGCCGCCGCCCGTATCGAAGCCTTTCGAAAGCGTGACAGGGGCGCTTGATGCGACCTCATCCACAAGCGGCTCAAGCGCAGGCCAATGAGCCGTGCCTGAGGCCCAGAGAAGACCATTATCACCCCGCGAAATCATATCGAGGTTGAGATTAAAGGCGATCGTTGAAAGCGGGATTGGGGGATCAGAGATGAAGGCACGCGCGCCACCGAAACCATCCTCTTCGGCATCAAAAGCAACAAATAGAATGTCGTGACGGGGCCGGTTACGCGAAAAATACTCTGCAATCGCCAGAAGGCCCGCAACTCCTGAAGCGTTATCATCAGCCCCATTGAAAATCTCACCATTGCGGACACCGAGATGATCGAAGTGCGCAGTGATCACCATTGTAAGGGGACTGTCGCCTTTGCCCTCAATAAGGCCCATGACATTGACGCCCGGCTTATCAGGAACCGCACTTTCACCCTCAGGCGTGCTGAACGGGCCGTAAGTGAAAGGATGCTCATAGCGCCCGGAGACGGGCGAGACGTCAAGCGCTTCCATGCGGTCTATGATCAAGGCGCGTGCAGCGGCGTTTCCGGCAGTGCCTGCGCCGCGGCCTTCGAGCGTGTCTGCGCTTAGCGCTTCAGCAAGGCCGAGTGTGTCATCAATGCTGAATGGCGGCTCAGAGGGATTTCCACAGGCAGCGATTACGAACGCAAGAATCACAGCTGGCAGATTTTTTGGGGAGATCATTGCTTTTGTTTCACACCTTGAAAAAGAAGGCCCCTTCTGAGGGTCTCAAAGAATTGAGAGCCTCAAAAGGGGCCTATTCAAATTGCGTTGAGAGAAGGTCTAGCCAGCATTCTCACCCGTATCAAAGCCGCGAATACGCAGCAGAGGCTCAATCGTTGGATCGGAGCCACGGAAGTTACGGTACAGCTCATCGGCAGGCTTCAGGCCGCCTGACTCATAGACCCACTTTTTGAGTTTGCCGGAGAGGTCTTCGTCAAAGATGTCACCAGCCTCAAGGAACGCCTCGAAGCCATCCGCATCGAGAATTTCAGACCAGAGATAGGCATAATATCCAGCAGAATAGCCGCCTGCGAAGATGTGGCTAAAATAGGTTGAGCGATAGCGCGGCTCGATTTCTGGAATGAGGCCATAGCCTTCCAGAGTGTCGATTTCAAATTGGCGCGCATCCGTGATCGCCATGGCTTCATCATGGCTGAGCGTGTGCCATGCCAGATCCAAGAGCGAGGCCGCAATGAACTCTGTCGTGCGGAAGCCCTGATTGTGGTTGGCGGCTTCATTCATTTTCGCAATCAGTTCGGCCGGGATCGGCTCGCCTGTCTCATAATGAAGTGCATATTCAGCGAGCATTTCCGGTGCACCCGCCCAGTGCTCAAGGATTTGAGCCGGGAACTCAGTATAGTCACGCGGGCCGTCGACGCCTGAGAAGGTTGGGTACTTTACTCGAGTCAGAAGACCGTGGAGGCCGTGCCCATATTCGTGGAACAGGGTTTCGACCTCAGCAAAGCGCATCAGGGTTGGTTCGCCTTCAGGTGGCGTGATCAGGTTCATATTGTTTGTGATGATTGGGCGGACTTCTTCAGCGTCGTCATAATTCGACATCGGACGATAGCTGCTCATCCAAGCGCCGCCGCGTTTGGAGTCACGCGCATACATGTCCATCATGAACAGGCCGAGATGCTCGCCTGTTGCATTGTCAGTGACGTCGAAAGAGCGAACCACAGGGTTCCAGCCTTCAACTTCGATTTCGGTCATCGTGATATCGAAGAGCTTTTCCGCCATATCGAACGCGCCCTTTTTGACCGCGTCGAGTTCGAAATACGGCTTCAGGACATTGTCATCGAAGGCGTATTTGTCCTGACGGACTTTCTCGCTGTAGTGCCACCAGTCATGGCCCGCGACGGTGAATTCATCGCCGATGAGAGCCTGCATGTCAGCACGCTCCTGCTTGGCTTGGGCAAGGCCAGGTTCCCAGACGCGCAGGAGGAAATTCTCCACCGTCTCTGGTTCACGCGCCATGTTGTATTCGAGGATATATTCGGCGTGGTTCTTGTAGCCGAGGAGTTCGGCGCGCTGGGCGCGAAGCTGAGCGATTTTCAGGCCGACAGCACCATTGTCCGTGTCGCCTGAATTTGCACGCAGGCGATAACCGTCAAACATCTGGCTGCGCAGGTCACGATTTTCAGACTGCGTCATGAAGGTCTCATAGACGGAGCGATCAACGGTCAGGACCCATTTGTCGCCGTCTTTCAGCGCAGCCTTAAAGCTGTCAGAGAGACCCGCAAGCTCAGCCTCATCAGTGACTTCGATGCGGAACGCTTTTGTGGCGTTCAGGAGGTTCTGGCCGTATTGCGTGGTTAGGCTGGAGATTTCGGCATTGATGTCGGCAACCTGAGCTTTGATTTCGGGCGCGAGGTTTGCACCAGCGCGCTCAAAGCCGCGATAGGTCAACTCAAGAAGGCGGGCTTCCTGCTCCCCGAGGTCTTTCGCTTCGTCAGATTCTTTGACGGCTTTGACACGAGCGAACAGGTCTTCGTTGAAGTTGATGGCGTCTGCGACCTTTGAATAGGCTGGCCAAATCTGGCTTTCCAGGGCGGCGATTTCATCAGTCTTTTCGGTGCCTGAGATATTTGAGAACGTTAGCAAGACCTGGGTCATGCTGCTGCCGGATTTTTCCATGGCGATGATGGTGTTCTCAAAAGTCGGGGCAGCGTCATTGGTCGCAATGGCGTCAACTTCGGCTTCCAGTTCTGCGACGGCGACCTCGAAAGCGGGCATGTAGTCAGAAGCCTCAATCTCAGAGAAAGGCGGCGCCCCGAATGGGGTATCCCATGTTTGAAGCAGCGGATTGTCCGACACATCAACCTCGGTGACGCTGACCTCAGCGACGTTGGTTTGGGATGTTTCAACTTCAGCTTCTGTTGGGGTTTCTTCTGCTGGGCTACAAGCACTCAGTGTAAGCGCAAGTGCGGCAACCGTTCCGAACAAGACGGGTTTGACAGACATGGAGTGGTCCTCTGTGTTTATGACGCTCCGCTTTAACCAGATTTTCGAACACAGTGATAGAGCCGAGCTAGACATAAAATTGCGCCGTCAGGGCAAAATCTGAAAAACTTTGGCATGACTTTTCTTGATGCGGGGCTTATTAGGCCTCTGGAAAGATAGGAGCGAGCCGATGCGGATTGGTGTCCCGACCGAGATCAAGAAACAGGAATTCCGTGTTGGCCTAACGCCTGAAAGCGTCGGTGAACTGGCCCGGGCCGGCCATGAGGTTTTCATTCAGTCCGGCGCGGGCGTCGGGTCGGGCTTCGACAATAGCGAATATGAAGCTGTTGGGGCAACAATCGTTGCGGATGCCGACGCGGTGTTTGAGGCGGCTGAATTGATCGTCAAGGTCAAGGAACCTCAACCGGAAGAAACGGCTCGACTACGCTCGCACCACACCCTGTTCACCTATCTGCATCTGGCCCCCGATCCGGTGCAGGCTGAGGGGCTAATCAAAAGTGGCTGCCTCGCCATTGCCTATGAGACAGTGACGGATCGTGATGGACGCCTGCCACTGCTGACCCCGATGAGCCAAGTTGCCGGGCGGATGTCGATGCAAGTTGCCGCTTGGGCGCTGATGAAGACAAAACGTGGGCGTGGGCTTTTGCTCGGTGGTGTGCCCGGCGTAGCCCCCGCAAAAGTCGTGATTATTGGAGGAGGTGTTTCTGGCACCAATGCCGCGGAGATCGCGGTTGGTATGCGCGCCGATGTGACAATCTTTGATCGCAACAACGCCCGTCTTGCCGAGTTGGACGCACAGTTTAACGGCGCGGTCAAAACAATGTATTCGACCAAAGCCTCTCTGGATGCCGCAGTCATGGAAGCTGACCTTGTCATTGGAGCGGTTCTGATCCCCGGGGCATCAGCACCGCAGCTTGTGACCCGTGATCAGCTTAAGACCATGAAACCGGGTGCCGTTCTCGTTGATATTGCGATTGATCAGGGCGGATGTTTTGAGACCTCAAAAGCCACGACCCACGAAGACCCGATCTACGAAATCGATGGTATCCTCCACTATTGCGTCGCGAATATGCCGGGGGCCGTTCCGCGAACCTCCACATACGCGCTGAATAATGCGACGCTGCCCTTTGTGATGGAGATCGCCAAGAAAGGTGGACGCGAGGCTCTGAACACAAACCCGCATCTGGCCGGAGGGTTAACGGTTGCCGAAGGTCATATCGCCCATGAGCAGGTCGCGCGCGATTTAGGGCTGGCGTTTAAACTGCCGGAATGGTTTTCGGGGTAAACTTAGAGCGGTCTGGCTTGTTTCCGACTGCTGCGCATTCAACATTTAAGATTGATCCACTGGCTTTTGGCTCGCGCTTGAGCGCTTCGCATTCAACATCTAAAATTGATCCACTGGCTTTTGGCTCGCGCTTGAGCGCTTCGCATTCAACATCTAAAATTGATCCACTGGCTTTTGGCTCGCGCTTGAGCGCTTCGCATTCAAATCCTAAATTTGGTCCACTGGCTTTTGGCTCGCGCTTGAGCGCTTCGCATTCAACATCTAAAATTGATCCACTGGCTTTTGGCTCGCGCTTGAGCGCTTCGCATTCAAATCCTAAATTTGGTCCACTGGACCAAATTTTTTCGCGTAGCGAAACCGGATTTGAATGGTCGGAACGGCAGGATTCGAACCTGCGACCCCTGCTCCCCCAGAGCAGTGCGCTACCGGACTGCGCTACGCTCCGACTTGTCGCGCATATAGGCTTAAGCAGGTTTGACTTGCAACAGGGCTCGGCATCGCCAAAGCACTTTTAAGCGAGACGGGAAATCTCTTCGCGCAGACGATTGTCACCATCCGTGGTGATCTTCTCAAGAACTTTTATGCGATCCCGCAAACGCAAGACTTCTTTTTCGAGATCAGAGACGCGGTCGAGTGTTTCGGCGTCCGCGCTGGCATTCGCTCTGGTTTCGATCCATGTCTTCACAAGGCCTGCACCCACCGCAATCATAACGATCAGCACCACCATCGTGAACGGGCTATAGATCTCCATGGGGCTACTCCTTGCTGATTATCGTTAAACGATATGTAAGTGCAGACCTTACATTACGCAAGATTTATTTTCCCGTCGAGCCAAAACCGCCCTCACCGCGTTCGGTCTCATCGAGCGTATCGATCGGATTCCAGGCAAGCCGGGTCACCGGAGCTAGCACGATCTGGCCAATCCGCTCACCACGTTTGATCGTGAAGGGTTTATAGCCATGATTGATCAGGATCACTTTCAGCTCGCCGCGATAATCGCTGTCAATGGTGCCGGGAGAGTTGAGGCAGGTAATGCCATGCTTTGCAGCAAGACCGGAGCGCGGGCGCATTTGGATTTCATAGCCATGTGGGATGGCAACACTAAGACCTGTGGGGATCATGGCGTGACTGGCCGGACCGAGTATGAAAAGGTCGCCTTCCGGGATAGCAGCGCGAACATCCATGCCTGCGGATCCAGAGGTTTCGTAGGCTGGTAGATCGAGCCCTTCGAAATGCGCTAGGCGTCGAACAGAAACTGTTATAGTCTTCATCACTGAGACTTAATCGTGAGTCTGATCAAATGAACATGGGGCTTTTCAATGGACGGCAGTATTCTTGGCTATAGCGAGGACACAGGCGAAGGCGCAATCCGTACGGAAAGTGGCGAGCGCTATATTTTCTCCAAAGCGGATTGGAAAGGCGAGCGCCCACCGAAAGCTGGTGATAAAGTGGACTTTGTCGGTGCAGACGGAAAAGCGAGCGAAATCTACCTCTTGAAAGGCAGTTTTAGCGCGCCCGATCTGTCTGGGATTGGCGATAAATTAGGGGACAAATTCGGAACTGCAGAAAACCGTGCCGAGATGCTAGACGCGGTCAAAGGGAATGCAGCGGTTGGGCTGTTCCTCACCAAGCCGCATGTTGCCGGAGCGGGTTTGATCATTTTGGGCTGGTTGCTGGCAGGGCACTTGTTGTTAATCCTCGACATAGGCGACTTGTTTGACGCTATGGGGCAATTAGGTGCTCTCGGCGGAATTGGTCTTTTCCGTACGATCGGCGTTTTATGTTTGCTCGGATTTTATTTGATTCCAATTTTTGCAAGTTGGCTGATCTATAAGTCTATGAGTGATAGCGAAACAGCGAAGGACAAGAGACGTGGGGCCATTGCTGGTCTTGGTCTCCCAATTGCTGTCCCAGTCATTGCATTCTTTTTCATCTTCATCGGCCTACCGGGGGCTATCCGCGAAATAATTACGGCGGGCGGACGTCAAGCTGCCAATAGTGGTATGAGCCTGTGGGATTTGATTGACATCGACTTCCCTTGGTTCCTGATGATCGCTGGCGGCGTTCTGATCGTGCTGCAGATGATGGGCATTGTGAAATCGTTTGGTGACAGCAAGTAGGACATTGAGACCTACTCAGATCTGGCGTCCCGGATCACTTCTACCCCGTCAAGGAAAGCTGGCCATGCATCGCGGCAGGTTGCATCTGCCCAGCGGCACAAGCCAACCGTCGCCAACCATTCTTCCAGCCTATCAGCGACAATTGGAAAGCCCGCGTCGCGAAGTGGTCCGCCAAAAATATCTGCGAGTTGCGGAGACCAGTCAAACAGCTGAAAGACCGTCGCGGCGCGTAGCTGCGGGTCTGACGCGATGCGTGCCGTCATATCCTCAAAGAACTCAACTTGTATCTCAGGAGACCCCATCAGCCCGTTATCCGGGCGTTGAGGAGCCCCGTCACCGTCATCGCCATAGCCAACCGGACAGCCGAGTTCTTGAATAAAAATCGGTTTGTCTTGGGCCGCGGCTTTGAGCACTCGGATATCATCATCCCAACGGGTCTTGCGCGTCACCTGTAGGTTCTCATCGAGACAATAATAGTTGAACGTTACGATATCCATGCGGGGGACAAGATCTGAAAACGTGTCACCTAAACGGCTGGGAGCGCCCGCTGTAAATGTAATAGACGTGGCGATGTCAGGATCGAGCGCATCGACGCGCTGAAAGCCTGTTTCAAAAAATAGCTTGAAGTCGTCCGGGCTGACAAGGTCGTCTTCCACGGGGATGTCGACTTCATTGCCAAGCGCGATGCCCCAAACCTCTTCGTCCTGTAAAATGGGCACAAGCCAGTCCAAAAAGGCTTCGAACCGTTCAAGCACTTCTGGTGAGCCAATAGATAGATCTGAGTTCATCTGGCCATCTTCCGTCAGATCACTTGGAATTGTGAGGCCGTCAGTATCAAGCGTCGACAGCGTCAGAAAGACGAACGGGCCGATAGACTTTGCTTCGGCCAGTGCTTCTCGCAAGGCTTGCTCATCATAGACGCCCGGGGCCGTTTCAAGGCCGCCCCAATCCAGTTGAGCACGTCCTATCGTTCCGCCAGCAGCTTGCAGGTCCTGAATGAGGGTCTCTGCTCGACCAGCACGGTCTGGCCCGTCTGTGGTGAGAGGATCAAACCCAATAATTGTTCCGATATGCGGTCCCGCTGGAAGGCGCGGGATAACATCTGTGACCGGGGGTGGCGCAGGTGGTATTGGTGCTGGACCAGCAATCGGCGTCGGTAAGGCGTCGCTGCCGCCCGAACAGGCTGAAAGACAAAATATAGTGGCGACTAGGCAAACTCGTTTCATCGTTTTTCGATAACATTGATAAACGATAAATTCAAGCCATGCTGATTACTCAGCGGCGACAGAGTCGATTTCAACAAAGTGATCCGTTATTCTCGCGGCGAGCCGTGTAGCAACGGTGGCTTTGTCCATGCGTGGCCACCGCTCAGCAACACCATCGCGTGTGATGACAGCGACTTCATTCATGGTGCCGCCCATGACGTCACCGCTGACATCATTGGCGATGATCCAATCGCATTTCTTGCGCTTCAGTTTGGCGATGGCATGGGTCTCGACATCATGGGTCTCAGCGGCAAAGCCGATCACCAATGATGGGCGCTTTTTCTTTTTTCGCGACAGAGTCTTCAGGATGTCAGGGTTTTCCGACAGTTCGAGCGTCGAGTGGGTTTCGGCCCCCGCCTCTTTGAGCTTCATCTTTTTAGCGGCTGCCCGGCTTGGTCGCCAATCCGCAACAGCTGCAACGGAGATGAAAATATCGGCAGGCAGAGCGGTCTCGCAAGCTCGCAGCATGTCACGCGCGGTCTCAACATGGACCATGTCGACGCCTTTAGGAGGGGCTAAAGCAACCGGTCCGCTGACTAGGGTGACGCGAGCGCCTGCAGCCCTAAGTGCCTCGGCGAGCGCATAGCCTTGTTTTCCGCTGGAATGGTTTGAGAGGTATCGCACCGGGTCGAGCGGTTCGCGCGTTGGTCCTGCTGTAATGAGCGCATGGCGGTCCTTTAGAGGCCCATCCTTTACACTAAAAGGGATAATGGACGCGCCCAACATCGCCTCAATCTGATCCGCGATCGCAATTGGTTCCGGCAGGCGTCCGGGGCCGAACTCGCCACAGGCCATCGCCCCCTCATCTGGGTCCATGACGGTAACACCGTCGCTACGAAGCGTCTCAAGATTGCGCTGTGTGGCCGGATGCTGCCACATGCGCACATTCATCGCAGGCACCATCAGGACAGGCTTATCTGTTGCCAGAAGCGCCGTGCTCGCCAGATCATTAGCGATGCCGCCCGCGGCTTTGGCCATCAAATCTGCTGTTGCTGGACAGACGACAACAAGATCGGCTGAGCGCGAGAGCTGGATATGACCCATCTCGGCTTCGTCATCCAAGTCGAACAGTTCCGTGAAGACTTTCTCACCCGACAGCGCAGAGACAGACAGTGGAGTCACGAACTGCTGCCCGCCGCGCGTCAAAATACAGCGACTATCGATTCCGCGCCGCGCCAGGTCCCGAATCAATTCCAGAGACTTGTACGCCGCAATGCCGCCACCAATGATCAGAAGGATCCGCATATCACCCAAATCTTTATTTATTCCGTGATCTTTTTGCACACAAAAGCTCAAAAAACGACAACACAACTGTGTGATATTGCAAGTTTTATGCGCAAACCTGATTTGCTGTGGCGTTGGTGATCGACATCAGTGTGGCGTGTTTCAAAAGTGCGTTTTTCGGAAACGTGGCTGTTTTATTTGGAAAATTTTGCGCGACTGATTTGCAACCACAGAGCGAATGATTTTCAATAAACTTGCACCTGATTATCATATTCTATGCACCTGAGAATAGTTTTCAATACATTGTTTTTATTGTATTTTTTCTTGATTTATCCGGATCAATGAGCTATATAGTGTTTGTGGATAAGTGTAGGAGACACGACATGACTTGTGGAGATTGTAAGTTTTTCAACAAGACCGAAACCGAGTGCCGACGCTACGCACCTCAGCCGAGCGCCAATGATACGCGGGCCCAATGGCCGAGCGTTTCTGAAACAGAGTGGTGCGGCGAATTTGTTAAGGCCGACACATCAAAGAGCAAAGAAGCCGCGTAGCAGTTTAAAACTCAATGATCTCGAAAAGCGCTTGTCGACCGACAGGCGCTTTTCTTGTGTCTAGTGCAAAAGTCTAGTTGCGCTCTATGCGAATTGTTCGCATAAGCATTCTCATGACGACGCACTGCATCAATAAGCTCATTCTTAACTTTGCGCGGGCCCGCGCCTTTGGGTTTGAAGCGGGCGAACGTGATGCTTTGGAAGCCCTGTGGGAAAACCCTGGTCGAGCGGCTGGTAAGGTCACGGCTTGGTCCTTGGAACGTTCCCTTATCTGTCTGCAACGCCATATGCGCCGTCCTATTTTTCAGGTGCCCGGTGACCATGAGACCAGTCGACTTGAGGATGCCTTCCTCGAACTGGTCGACTCTCTTGGACACGGGCATACTGACGAAGCCCGAAGGAGAGCGGCGTTTCTAATAAAGCCACAGGGGGTGGAGACCTTCCTGTCTGCTTTAACGCCCGCAGCGAACAGCCTAGCGGCCGCAGCCTAATCAGACTCTTGAACAGTCCAAAAAGTAAAAGCCCCACAGCCTAGACTGCGGGGCTTTATCGAACGGGCATCTCTCGGGTGTGCGTTCAGGGAAGAGAGGAAGATTTTAACGCCCGTCCGAATGAGGTATCCGATTTATTCAGGGGCGATAAACTGGATTTGAACGCCGCGTTCGAGGGATGATTTCAGGGTCATTTCTACGCCGCCACTTTCCAATTGCAGGCCTGTCGCGCTGAAGCTGGCAGTTGCAATCGCAGCTAAGGCGGTGAGTGTGAGAGCGCCTGCGATCCAGCCTTGTATATGTGCGTTGCGGGTCATGGGAGGTGTCCTTCTTTATAAGTTATAGTCTTTTAGTTTTGCTCTAGATCGCGGAAGGCCTTCTTGAGCCGCCACTCTTCGCTGGTGACGCTACGCTCAATATTGCGAAGGCGTTCTTCGAGATCCATGAATGTGTATTTCAGGCCGGACGCTGTCATGCGTGGACGATCTGAAACGTTTCGCCAGAACTGATCTTCTTCCGGGCTGTAGGCCCGACGCCCGAGCGGCTCTTTCGGTGTGATGATCGCGATAACAATGTAAGCGAACAGAGACATTGGTCCGGCAACAAAGAAGCTGAGAACAAAGAGAAGTCTCACCAATGTCGGTTCCCAGCCGAAGCGCTCTGCGGCGCCACCGCACACACCGAGCCAGACTTTCTCAGTCCGCGAGCGGTAAAAACGGTTTGGGTTTGGGGAGTTAAACATTGGGTCCTCGTATCTTTCTTTTCTGTTATCTATGTCCCGAAGGGGTCTGTAAGGGTCGCGCTGTCTAGTCATGGTCTAGTCCTCATATCGACTGGAACGGAGTGGACGTCGCGACTTTTGCGATGTGTCTTCTTCCTGTGCGTCCAGAAGCTCTTCGATGGTTTCGATCCGGCGTTCTATTGAACGAGCAGAGCGCCATAGGTCTTCCAGCATTCGCTCGTCATCTGGCAAAAGCGTTTTCTGTTTCCGCCAGAGCGTGACGTAGTGGAAGATCATGCCGGGCAGGACGACGAAGATTGAAACAACAGCGACTAGCCCGATGATGAACTCTGGTTCCATTATGACATGATCTCCTTTTTAGCGTTTCGACGATCTTGAAGGTGAAGGGCGATGAGGCCCGGGGCGGTGATGACAGTCATAAAGCCTGCCAGGAAAATGAAAGGGGTTAACATTATGAGTTCCCTTTCTTTTCGGCCTTCGCCGCTTTTGTTGCCGCTTTTGAGCGTGCCTTTTTCAAAGCCTGTAGCTCGGCTTCGATGACATCATTTTGCTCAAGCTCAGCAAACTGGGCTTCAAGGGTTGGCTCACCGCCGCGAATGGTGTCGGCATAAGCTTCCATTTCGTCGACCTTACGCTCGATATTTGAGTAGCGAGCCAGTGCATCATCGACACGTGTGTCATAAGTCTGCGTACGGACGCGGATGCGTTGTTCAGCCGCTTCGCGACGCATCATCAAAGAGCGATGCTTAGCCTTTGCTTCATCTAGCTTGGCCTGTAGGCGGGTCAGATCATCCTGACGCTTTTCGAAAGCCTCTTCTGCAAGCGCCATGGCTTCTTCTCGGCGAACAATCTCGCCTTCAGCTTTTTGCTTGGCGATAAGGGCACCGCGAGCAAGATCTTCGCGACCTTTATCAACAGCAAGACCGGCTTTAGCGTCCCAGTCCTCGCGGACCTGAGTATAATGAGCGATTTCACGCTCCATTTCTTTCTTATCGGCCATTGCGCGAGCCGCAGCGGTGCGGACTTCGACAAGTGTATCTTCCATTTCCTGAATCATCAGGCGGGCGATTTTTTCCGGGTTTTCAGCACCATCCAAGATTGCATTGATGTTGGAGTTGATGATGTCACCGAGACGAGAGAACATTCCCATAATTTTTTCCTTTTATTCTTTGGGGCTCTTTCAAGCGTTGGGGGAGTGGGAGGAAACGGCTTTCTTTTGGCTGTTTTCAGCTCTTAGAAGAAAAATCCGCCGAGGAAGACGCCGACTGCAAAGAACATCCATGTCTCTGCAGAGCGCGTCGAGAGGTAGCGGCCAAAGCGGCCCGTCTCACGCCGTGCCTCTGATGTGTACGTGTCGTAAGAGCGGTCAGTCATTGTCTTTTAGTCCTTCTTATTGGGGCGACCCCTTTGGCCGCTGTGCCACTTACTTTTCAAGGAGCGTGCCAGTTTTTTATTAAACCTCTATCCCATTGATTTTAATAGATATAATTTTTGAATGACCCTTATACGCTATTTTAGTTTAGTCATTTTGACGATTATACTTAGTTGTTTTAGCTTATTATATATGCTAAATTAGCTAAATGATTGAGCGCGGTACGCCACAACTGATTGGAGAAGCCCCAGCCTGGCTGGCAGCCCAAGAACATGTTTCGCGCTTGGCCCCGTTGGAGCGGCCCTGCCTGATCATTGGTGAACGCGGCACGGGTAAGGAGCTGATCGGTGAGCGGATGCACTTTCTCTCACGGCGCTGGGAGGGGCCGTATATAAAAGTGAACTGCGCCGCCTTGTCGGAGCAATTGCTCGACAGCGAATTGTTTGGCCATGAGCGCGGCGCATTTACGGGCGCCACTGAGCGGCGGATCGGGCGCTTTGAGCAGGCTGATGGCGGCACACTGTTTCTGGATGAAATCGCGACGGCCTCGATGCAGGTGCAAGAAAAGCTGCTGCGCGTGGTGGAGTATGGTGAGTTTCAGCGTCTTGGGGGCGAGAAAGTTCTTCTAAGCGATGTCCGCGTTGTTGCAGCGACCAATGTCGATCTGCCGAGCCGGGCGGCGCAGGGGGAGTTCCGCGCCGACTTATTGGACCGTTTGGCGTTTGATGTGGTCACCTTGCCACCTCTGCGGGCACGTCCCGGCGATATTTCCCTGCTGGCAGACTTCTTCGCGCGGCGCATGGCGATCGAGATGCGCGAGGACTTTCCGGGATTTGCGCCCTCGGCGATTGAAGCAATGGAAAACCATGAGTGGAAAGGCAATGTGCGGGAGCTGCGAAACTTTGCGCAACGGATCACGTATCGCGCCCTAACCAATCCAGATGGGCAACCGGTTCGGTTTGATCCGTCCGCGATGGACCCTTTTGAGTCGCCATTCCGGCCTAGCGCGAGCCTATCGGCAACGAAGGCGGATGCACCAGAAGCAGAGACGGCGTCGACGCCCCCGCCGATGAAACCAGATCCAAGCTTGGCGTTTGAGGATCAGGTGCGCCTGTTTGAAACCCAGCTGATCGACGATGCACTCGCCCGAACGCAGGGCCATCAAGGCAAAGCTGCGGAGCTTTTAGGCCTGACCTACCACCAATTTCGCGGGCTGCTACGTAAGTATGATTATATTGGGAAGGGCAAGGAGAAGGTCCCTGAGACGGCTTGATCTACTCCTCGACCCGATCCTCAACCAGTCGTGGATCGCCTGCCGGTTCGATGTCCTCGATATCCGTGGCTTCCCATTCGACACGACCCAGAAAGACCCGCATGTCTTCGATGGATTGCTCAGCAGCCTCTTCTTGAGGGAGGTGGCCGACATTGTCGTAGATGACGACTTCAGAGCCCTCAATCGCATCGGCAAAGCGTTGGGCATCGCCGACCGGGATTAAATTATCGTCGCGCCCCCACATAATCAGCGTCGGGACTTGGATTGCAGATAGGCGTTCGCTGGTCGCGAGCGTGCGATCTTTCGCCATGATCGCCAGAAGGATTCTGCGATGCCCCGGCGCGCGGGAAAGGGATGCATAGCGCTCGACGAGTTCGTCAGTGACGAAGCTTTGATCGGTGTAAGAATCTTCCAAGCCGCTTCGGATATAGGAAGACAGGTCGAGG
>JBCCDF010000039.1:0-14959 GCA_039030935.1 Pseudomonadota bacterium
AAGCGCCAGGCAATTCGCCATGGCCGCTTGCGATCCTGCTCAGCCCTTTGCCAGAATTTGACCACATCTCCGGCTGCTGGGCTCATAAGGCAGAACAGATTACAGCTTGAGTAGTCCCCATCGCCAAATCTCAAATAGGTCCGGGTCGCATCTGGATAGTCGCCTTCAATGGTTTCGCGTCTGGCTAACGCGACCGCGACGTCCGCGCCAGAAGTGAGTGCACGATCTAAAAAGGTATCAATGATGTCAGGTGATAGCAGGGCATGATCACATGTGGTCACGAGGATTGGTTCAGGCTCTTTTCTTGTCCTTAGAGCCTGATCGACACTCGCAGCAGGGCCATTAGCGCCCTCGGTAAATCGAATAGAAATTGAATAGTCTTCCGAGCCTAAGGCCGCCTTGTCATCGAGCCCGATAATAGTGGCTTCTGCAACCGTTTGGCTTTTAGAAAGCGCCCTCAGAACTCTAGAGATCATCGATACGCCTGCGATCTGAATGTGCGCTTTGGAAGCGACATTGTGTGCCTGTGCAAGAGCATCTCCGGCCGAGCGCGCGCCTGCTAAAACGAAAGCCTCGATCGCTTGTTTCGGAACACTCGCCTGCGCTTCAGAGGGCTTTGTCATAGATCCGGTAGGTTTTGTATCGGTCGCAGTCATAGATCTCTGCAAGGCCTAGGAGATCCTTGTTTGTTTCTAATACCCATGAAAACTCAACTTCACGAACCCCTTTAGCATGCTGGGCGCTCAAACACGCTTCCCATGCGCCGACAGTTGCCGTCATACCCCGGCGCGTCTTATGAAATTTCTTGCGCGTTCCAGCGAGTGGAATGCGCGCAGATTTTACCCCTTTCAGCTTAATTCGGTAGAGGAGGGTCGCCCATCCGAAGGGGAGCAATCGACCGTCCAACCCCATCGTGGCTTCGTTCAGGTTTGGGATCATGAGGGTAAAGCTTGCAGGTTCATCATCGATAAAGGCGATCCATAAAGACTCCGACTGTAAAACCGGTTTCATCGAATCGGCCAGAAATTTTGCCTCATCATCACTGATTGGTAAAAACCCCCAATTGTCGGACCAGGCATCGTTAAAAATTCCCACAATCAAAGCGATGTCTTCGTAGAGCTGAGACATATTGAGCGGTCTGACAGTGATCGTGGGATCCTTCTCGAACCGCGTCTTCACCGCGGATACGAAACGCGGGGTTGAAAACGTGTCGCCCATTCGGTGACGGAAGGCGTACAGATCCATCGCCTTTTCGTAGCCAGCGTTTTCCACGATATGCGGCAAATCACTGCGCCCATAAAGCATCATTACGCTGGGTGGCGTGTCAAAGCCATCGACGAGTAAGCCGCACTCATCATTCACAGAAAAATTAAAGGGTCCGCGAATCCTCGACATCCCCTTAGAGCGAAGGTCATTTTCAGCGGCGTTGAGCAGGGCAAACACAGTCTGCTCATCATTGGGGGCTAGCGTATCCAAAAAGCCAAAATGACCTGCTCCATCTTGATGGCTCTGTAAGTGTTTGGGATTCACAAAAGAGGCAATTCGACCGACTGTTTGCCCATTCCGCGTCGCTAGAAAGTAGCTCGGGTCGAGTTCGCTCAGTGTCGTGTTTTTCTTTGGATCAACATGCTCATGGCGCTCAAGCCTGAGCGGCGCTCTCCAAAACGGCTCGCCGCGATAAGCCTTATAAGGCAGGTCTACGAAAGCTTTTATATCTTGCGTATTGCCCGCTCGATGCACACTGACGTCCATGATCGAGAGTAGTACTCAGGCGGTTCGCGCGGGCAAGCGCTATTTCACCAGTTGGATTGTGATCGCAGTTCCGTCTTCAGCAAGCTCGAAATCGGCTTCATCAAATTTCGGCATACCCCAACGCAGTTTCGGGTTTGTCGACAACCCAAACGGTTCTTTGGGCATCAAATTTATCTTTTGGTCGAGGTCACGATTGGCGTTTTTGTCGTGATAGGTCGCCACCGCATAGCGCCCGGGGGGCTGCGCAGCAAAACAAACTGTTTGAGGACCATCTTTAGCGGCGACTCTGATCCGGTGAATTCGTGACTTCTTTTTCAGGAAATCACGTTTGCTGGGCTGGTATAATTCGACAGCAAGAATTCCCCCTGAAGTGACCCCTTCTACAGTGACTTGTACCTGTGAAGTACCCGGAATGCACGCCGCTGGGGCCTCATAATCCCGGATATCAAGCTCTGACTGGGCAAGCCCAGCCGATAAAAAGGCCAATAAGGTCAAACAGATGAAGCGATTAAACATGCCACCTTTTCTCGTTTACTCATGGCAAAAAATAGGCAGAAAAGCAGCAATCGCAATCAAGTTTGTGTGTTCCAGACTTTTACGTGATCGTAAAATAAACAAGAGTATACATCTGAAAAGTGAGCCAACCGTCAGTATGCAGCGTATTCAGCGATACATTTTCATCGAGTGCACTCGCATATTTTGCGGTCTGCTGCTGCTCATTGTCAGCATCTTGCTTCTGGAGCGTTTATTGAGAATTGCTGACTTGGTGTCGCGATCGCCGGGCAGTTTTGGTGAAGCCGTTTATATGCTTGCGAACCTTATCCCGCATTATGCGGGGATCGGGATTCCTGCAGCCTTTTTCCTCGCAGTGCTGATCACAGTCAGTCGTATCAGCCTTAGCGGTGAATTAGTTGCTGTCTGGGGCATCGGTAAGTCATTGATCATGATGACCCAGCCCTTCATGATCATGGCGGTTGTATTAGCCAGCGCGCTTCTGGTCACGTCCGCAGTCTTGCAGCCCTTATCCCGTTATGAGTATCGAAGTGTGGTCAACTCCATCGCTGAAGCGAGCATAGAAACAGTGTTTGTTGAGGGAAAGTTTGTTGAGGTTGATAACTGGACGGTCTGGACTGAAAATGTCGACCTCAATACCGGTGCATTGACCGGCTCATTCATCTTAGAGCGCATGCCAGACGGCGATCAACGGATCATTTCGGCCACGACTGGAACGCTTGTTCGCGATGGTGGCACGATCTCAGAAATTCAGCTTGAAACCGGGCTTGGTGCCGATTTGCGCATGGATAAGGTGCTTGGCTCCCGTCTTGATTTTGACGTATTAAAATGGCGTCCACAGGAGGCGCTGACACGGTTTCGTCCGCGTGGAAAGGATATTCGGGAACTTACGCTTTCCGAATTATGGTCATTGGCTTCAGATCCCTCACAGTCGGCCTATACGGGGATTCAAACCACTGAAGCGATGGTTTCAATACATGACCAATTGGCCCGTTTTGTATTGATTTTGATCCTTCCACTCATCGCGGTCCCTTTTGGGTTGAGTTATGGACGTAACCCGCCCTCCAACGCCATTCTGATTGGTCTGGTCACCCTGATCGTGATCCAGCAACTTTTAGAGCTCGCAAAATCTCTTGCGCTGGATGGCGTGATATACCCGTGGATTGGAAGCTGGGGCGTCATTGTGGTGGTCGCTGCATGTGCCATAGCGCTATACTGGCGAAGCGCGGTGACGATCGCGCAACCTCCTTTGTCCAGTTTACCAAGTTTGCGCTTACCGCGGCTTCCTGGCTTGCCGTCTGACCAGAAGCAACCAGCCTCATGACACTTGTTCAAGTCTATTTTGGGAAGCTCTTTCTGGCGCGCTGGTGCGTTACGACGTTCGCTCTTCTGGCGCTTCTAAGCGTCGTAGATTCCATCGGATCGGTCGACATTCTCCCAGTCAATTCAACGCCGTTCGACACTCTGAAATACATCTCCCTTCGATTACCCGCGCTCTATGATCGCATTTTCATGTTTGCTCTTTTTGTGAGTTTGATGCTCACATTCCTGTCACTGATCCGTCGACAGGAATTGGTCGGCTTTGTTTCGATGAGTGTTTCACCCCTGATGCAGATAAAGGCACTTACGCCCCCCGTTTTGATTGTATCAGTCCTCTCGCTTTTGTTTATTGATCAGGCTTTACCCAGAACAACGTCGGCGCTTGAGAACTGGCTCGGACCGGACGCCTTCATGGATGAGGATGCGGGTAGGCCACGGTCCTTATGGGTCGCCGATGAAAGCTCATTTGTCGAGATCGGCACGGTGCAGGGGGCTGACCTGTTCGATGTAATTGTTTACCAGCGCGACGGAACGGGCCGGGTTTCTGCTGTGACCTATGCTGACGGCGCACGTTTTGACGATGGAGGCTGGGCGCTAAGCGATACTAAAAGTGTCAGCCTCGATTACTCCGATCTCTCCCCGCTTGAGGTTTGGCAAACGGACCAGACCCCAGTAACCTTGCAAAAACTTGGGACCTCTCCTCGAAATCTATCCCTTGGTGATCAATATAATCTATCGCAACTTAGAGGCTCCGGTGTACGTCCCTCGAGAGCCTACTTAGTATGGTTCTTCGATCGTTTGACCATGCCGATTATCGCACTTGGATTTCTGCTCGTCGCCGTCCCACTGATGCAAGCTTTAGGACGTCGTCAAACCGGTGATAGGCGCTTGATGATGGGCATAGCGATTGGCTTTGGATATTTCATTTTTGACGGCGTTCTGAAAACGGTCGCTGAGGGAGGCGGTTTATCTTTGCCGGTCGCGATCACGCTTCCGATGATCTTGCTGCTGGGATTGGGTATCCATCTCAATCTCAATGTAGAGCGGGTGAAATGACGAAAGCGCCAGTTTTTATCGTCAATCCCAAAAGCCATAAGGTGAAAGAGAGAGGGTCTGTTTTAGAGTCGATTGCTAAGGACGATGACAGTATCGCTGTCATTCATTTTGATGGCCAAGCACCCCTATCAGACACGCTGAGCCCATACTTAGAGCAGGGGGTAGATACGATTTATCTTGAAGGTGGTGACGGGACAGTTGTTGCTATTTTGACCGCCTGTTTTTTAGATCAATCGCGCAGCCAGTCTCTGCCGCGATTTGCCATTCTTCCTGGCGGAAGCACGAATCTCGCCCATCAGGTGTTCGGGCTAAAAAAGTTCGATGCCGCCACAATCAAACATGAGATCGATCAAAGCAAAAATCCGGCCTTTAACTCTGACATGACAAAGCACAGGGCTTTGCTTGTTCAGACATCAGACAGACAAACGCCGTTTGTCGGCTTCTTACTCTCCACGGGGTCCTTGGCGCGCTTGATGCTATATACCCAAGACAATCTGCATGGAAAAAGACGTGGGGCTATCTCGATAGCGCGTGCGATTCTCAAGCTGATCGTATCACCACGATCAACGCAGCATTCTGACGGTCTTGCGCTAATCAGGCCGTCTCTTTTCACGCGCATTTTCGATGATGGTGGTGAGCTTTCGTCTGAGCAGACGTTTTCTATGTTCTCTACGTTCCGGGAGTTGAGCCTCGGACTAAGTCCGTTTTGGGGGCGTGGGGAGCACCCGATAGGGTTTACACATGCTGCCTGGCCAATCCGTCAGTTGCGCCTCGGCATTGCCAAAGCTCTCCTCGGCGGTGCACCCCAATCTTTGGAAAAGCACGGTTTGACCAGCGAAGGCTGCTCAGAAATGATTTTTCGCAGCGAGGGTCCCGTGATCCTCGATGGTGAAGAGCTGCCAATGTCTGAAGATAACATTTTCAAAGTGTCCGTTTCACCAGATCTGGATTTCATCCGGTGACGCAGGAGACGACGATCACTCAGATAAGGCGCGTTCTTGAAACTGAACAGCGTCCTATCGGCGAGCGCGCTGAAGCGCTTGTCGCGGAAATTCGCAGAAAACATGCCGGTGCTGAAAAGGCGCTCCTCTTTTACGGCTCCAGTCTTCGCGCAGGCGAGGCTTCTGGCAAAATGCTGGATTTCTATGTCTTGGTTGACTCCTATCGTGATGTTCATGGCCTTGGCCTAAAGCAGTTGGGGTCATTTCTTGCCCCGCCGAGTGTTCATTACTGTGAAGCTGACGGGCCTAATGGCGAGCGATTACGCAGCAAATACTCAATCGTCAGCTTATCGGCTTTCCGTCGGCGCGCACGGGGAGGCGCGTTTGAATCGATGCTTTGGGCGCGCTTCGCGCAACCTACGATTTTGATCTGCTCCAACCCATCGCTCTATGATGATCTTCTCGAGACGTTGGCTCACGCAACCCATCACTTTCTTTCAGAAACAGCACCCCTGCTAAAAGGTGATCTTCCAAAGACCGCGATCTGGGAACGCGGGCTTATGGAGAGTTATAAGACCGAGCTGCGCCCCGAAGATGCGGAAGGCCGATCAAAGCAGATCGTCGCAAAACACGCTGATCGCTATGAGAAACTCTCACAGGCCGTATTTCCAACAAGGTGCTCGACCAGGACCATCCACGTGGCCGATGCAGGCTCAGTTCGTCGCAATCTCTGCCGTCTTCGCTGGTTCGGCAGACGCGTGGTCGGCAAGCCGATGGGCGCTTTTCGTGTTCTGAAAGCCTTTTTCACCTTCGATGCTGGTCTTGATTACGTTCTTGAGAAAATCAAATCGCATAGCGGTGTCGAGATTGAGGTGAGCGACCATGCGCGCAAATATCCGCTGCTACACGCGCCTGTCTTAGCGTGGCGTTTGTTTCGAAAAGGGGCGTTTCGTTAGTTCAGATGAGCGTTGCGAAGGCTTTGAGCACTTGATCGATCTCATCCTCAGTGTGGGCTGCACTGACGCTCAGGCGCAGTAAGCTTGTGCCTGCTGGTGTTGCCGGAGGAACGGCAAGATTGACGTACACACCTTGCTCAAAAAGTCGGTTCCATTCGGCCACCGCAATGGCTTCATCAGGCCGTCTCACCGCAATCACAGGCGCTGCCGGCGCGCAGACATCAAACCCCATTTTCGTAAGACCGGAATGCAGTTTATTCGACATGGCCCACAATGAGTCTCTTAAGTGTGGCGTCGTTTTTAGCTCGCTCAGCGCCGCTCTTGCCGCGGCTATATTTGCCGGTGCGCCAGACGCGGTGAACATGTAAGCTCGACTGGTCAGGCGAACGCTCTCAAACTCTGAGTGCTTGGACACACAAAACCCGCCAACTGAAGCAAGGCTCTTTGAAAACGTTCCCGAGAGAAAATCCACGTCCTCAAGAACCCCTTGGGCCTCGGAAACGCCTCGCCCATTCTCGCCAAAGCATCCGATAGAATGAGCTTCGTCGACAAAAATCATCGCGTCATTTGCGTGAGCAACCTCGACCATCTCTGCAAGAGGAGCAACGTCTCCAAACATGGAATACATGCCTTCAACCACGACAAGTCGGGCGCCCGTTTCAGGGAGACGCTTGAGGCGCTTATCCAGGTTTTCAGGGTCATTATGACGAAACCGATGTGTCGTCGCATCCGTCAGCCGGCAAGCGTCATAAATGCAGGCGTGACTATCGGCATCTATCAGGATGTGATCATCGCCGGTCGCCAGAGCACTAATTGCGCCAAGGTTGGTTTGATAACCCGTTGTGAAGACAATAGCACTTTCCATCTCGAAGAAGCTCTTTAGCTCTTCCTCTAATGTCGCATGATCGCCGTAAGTGCCGTTTGCCTGACGACTGCCGGTGGTCGCCGAGCCAAGTGACTCAATCGACTCCTGCATCGACTGACGAACCTTTTCATTAAAGGTCAGACCAAGGTAATTGTTTGTACCAACGAGAATGACTTCACGGTTTCCGCAGAGCGCGCGCGTTGGCGACAACATCTTATCGAAAGGCACGCCTATGGGGCTCCGACCCAGCATTTTCGCCATTTCGTGACGCTGCGTAATTGCCGCGAACTTGTCGAACAGGGGTTTATTCTGCTTGGTTTTAGTTAGCACTGATCAGGTCATCCACTACGTTTACCAGCTCTCCCACCGTATGCGTGGTCGAAATCAATTCCATCGAGATGCTTATGTCGTAAGCGTCTTCAACTTCCATTATTAGGTCGAAAACATCGACCGAGTCGATCTCCAAGTCTGCGACAATTCTGGTATCGTCTGTGATTTCTGTCCCTTCAGGGATATATTCAGACAGGACTTTTGAGATGGTTTCAAAAATTTTGGATTTCGTACTCAATCTACTCCCCTGACAAGATCGACTGTTCCGATAGATGCTTGCCGATGCATGGCAAAAATATCTCTTCCAAAGTCATCGCATCTCGGACTTGATGATCATAGGTCCAATCTACAGCTAGCAACTCCCGCACTTTGCTGAGTGACAGGGGCAATGGTCGCCGCGTCAGTTTCGTAACCCCGTCAGCGCATGCGCCGAAAGCCTTCATCAGAAGGGGTTTCATTCGGATGACCCGCACCTTGCGGTCCAGAACACCGCTCGTTGTAGCTGCGATTTCAGCCCAGTTGGTGGAGGCAACTGAGCAGGGTTCGATAACCCTTTCGCCCAGACCTGCCCCATCAAGCGAGTCGATGATTTGTGAGACCAGATCGTGGACTGAAATAACAGCGAATGAGCGCGTCCGGCCTTTTGGCTCAGATGGTGCAGGGAGCCAGCCGGATTGAATGAGGTTGAACATGGGTTGTAGCATCGGGTCACCAGCGCCGATAACGGCCGGTGGACGGATGACCGTGATCTTCATATCCCCTGCGAAGGCTGTCAGAGCGGCCTCACTTGTTGCTTTGGATGCTGCATAGTCTGACAGCCAAGGCGCTCGTGCGGCCTGCGAGGACAGATAAATTAGGTGCTTTACACCTGCAGCCGACGCGCACGCAGTAACGTTATAAGTGCCGATCACATTGGCCTCATGGAAGCCGCTCGAATGGACTGACGTGGTTGCTCCAGCCACATGAATGCACGTGTCTGCGCCCTTGAGCAGGTCTCTAATGGCGCGACGATCTCCAAGCGTGCCTTCGACGATTTCCGTGGAACTCGGAAGACTGCTCTTTCGATTTCGCTTTTGTCTGACGAGCGCTCGGGTGTGCCGATTTTCGGACGTCAATCGAGATAATAGGTGCGATCCAATAAAGCCTGTGGCCCCTGTGACTGCGATCAAATCATCTTGCGTTGAAGCTGTGTGCTCGTTCATGCACTCACAGCGGGGAGAGGCGCCTCCAATTCAAAGGCACCTGAAATGAACTTTTGTCGGGTCCGCATCCGGCTCAACTTGCCGGAAGAGGTCATAATCAAACTGCGTGTTGGCACAAGTATGACTTCGATGGGCGCTCCGACTGTTTGTCTAACGTTTGCGCTGACTTCAGACAGGATCGCTTCCCGTTTAGAGGGTTCACGCGCTTTGCATTCAGCCAGCAAGTAGATATGCCCATTGCCGTCATCATCAGAGAGTTTGAAGGCTGCTGATTTTGGGATGTGTCGCCCGCCGGCTTTCTCAGCGCTCCACTCAATGTCTTGCGGCCAGATATTCCGCCCATTCCAGAGGATGAGGTCCTTGTGACGCCCAGTAATGATAAGCTGCCCATTGAGCCAGTAACCAAGATCTCCGGTATCGAGCCAGCCATCTTCATCGGTTAGCGGAACGATGCCTTCATCTCGATCCAGAATGCCTGGCGAAACGCTGTCGCCGCGGAACATGATGCGGCCGACAACGCGGTCCTCAACCTCGTTTCCATCGTCGTCGCATATCTTCATCTCGTGCCCGGGGACTGCGCGGCCGCATGCAATCAATGCGCGTTTATTGCGTTCCTCGGTTGAAGCCATTGCAGGAACCGCTCTGCGCTGAGAGCGCATGATATCCGAGTTTATGACATCGACTTGGAAGCCCGTATGAAGCGGGTTGAAAGAGACCGCCACTGTTGCCTCTGCTAGACCATAACTCGGCACAAAGGACGTCTCGCGGAAGCCGTATTCGGCAAACACGTCAGTGAATTTCCGCAGCGCTTCCTCGCGGACCATGTCCCCACCTATACCTGCTACGCGCCAGCTTGAGAGGTCGAGATCACCGCCACGCCAGCGCTTTGCACTAATCTCGTAGCCGAAGCTTGGGCTATAGGAGTGCGTGGCTTTGTTTTCGCTGATCAGTTTTAGCCAGGTTGAAGGTCGGCGTGCGAAAGACTGAGAGTCTATGTAGTCGACTGACAATTGCGCCATCATTGGTGCGAGGAATTGCCCGATCAGCCCCATATCATGATAGAGCGGCAGCCATGAAGAAATCCGGTCTCCGGCGCCGGCTTCCAAACCCAGTTGTATCGCACGACAATTTGTTGTGACGCTTTTCTGGCTACCAACAATGCCTTTTGGTGAGCTTGTGCTGCCTGAAGAGAATTGGATGTAGCAAAAGTCGTCAGGCGCGAACGGGCGAAGTCCTGAGACGTCACCTGACAAATCTGAACCGTCTAGATTGCCGACCTTAATTGGCGTGTGCTTCAGTGCATCTTGCGCAACGGTTAGGATCGAAGTCGGGGCGAGCAGGCAATGTAGATCCGCAGTCTCACAAATGCGCTTGAGTTGATCTTTATAAAATTCATTGCTGCCAAGAGTGACTGGTACAGAGATCGGGACAGGCAGAACACCGGCATACTGACAGGCAAAAAACATGACAGCAAAATCAGGACTGGTTTCTGCGATCAGCCCGATCAGATCTCTCGGTTTTGTTTCTGTTGTCAATCGAGCCGCCATGCTGATGGCGCGCTCGCGAAGCTCAGAGTATGGGAGAACGTGTTGGAGTTCACCTCGAACTGAATAGAAGTTAAGCCCTGTCACACCCGTTGCGGCATAGTCCAAAGCTTCGCTGAGCGTTTCAAAGCCACCGCAATTAAACTCAATACTATTTGCATTTGGGGTTTTCACTAGCATTTTCAGCCCTTGTCGCCCGCAGCCGTTCGGCAGATCGATTACTCAACACATGTACTATCGTTCATCTTCTTGTCACATATTTTTCGCAAAAAACAACTTTTTCATCAGCGATGTGATCAAATGTGAAGCGATCTCCGCTTATTTTATTTGGGGCGAAGCGAATTCTTTGTCATAAACCTCCTCGGGAAGCGGAGGAAATCTGTTGAAGCTGCTAAATACGATGATGGCCCGTGTCATAAAAACGGGCACGCTGGTTATTATTGATGCTGATGGACAGTCACATGAGCATGGCTCTGGTGAAATGCCAAAAGTTACGGTCAAGCTCCATGACGAAAAACTCTATCGAAAGCTCTTTTTGAACCCTGAATTATATGCCGGTGAAGCCTATATGGACGGCACTTTGACGATTGAGGACGGAAGCATTCGCGATCTGTTGAAGGTGTTCGCTTTTAATCGAACAAGTTTGCGCAGCCATCCGATTCAAAAGGTCCTGAAATCCTGGCTGAAACGAATTCGTCGTTGGCATCAGCGTAATCCGGCGGTGACCTCGCGCAAGAATGTCCAGCATCACTACGATCTTTCAAATGAGTTCTATAAGCTCTTTCTCGACGAGGATATGCAGTATTCCTGTGGATATTGGCCTCGTGAAGACATCACGCTTGAGCAAGCTCAGAGGTTTAAAATGGCGCATATTGCTGCCAAATTGAACCTCAAACCCGGTATACGAGTTCTCGACATCGGATGCGGTTGGGGTGGTCTCGCAATCTATCTTGCACAAAATTACGACTGCGAAGTCGTTGGTGTGACCCTTTCGGATGAGCAGTTGGCCTTAGGGCAGGAACGGGTCAAGGCGGCAGGATTAGAGCATAAAGTCTCGCTGCGATTGCAAGATTACAGGCATGTTCAAGAGACGTTTGACGCAGTTGTTTCGGTTGGCATGTTCGAGCATGTCGGGGTGGCTCACTATCAAGATTACTTTTCATGCATTCGAGATCGGCTCACAGATCAAGGATGCGCACTGGTTCACTCAATCGGGCGCAAAGGCGGACCGGGCACGACAGGTGCTTGGATTCGTAAATACATCTTTCCGGGAGGCTATTCTCCGGCTCTGTCGGAAACATTCGCAGAGATTGAAAAGGCCGGCTTGTGGGTGACCGATTGTGAGATTCTCCGTCTGCACTATGCCCATACACTCGTTGAATGGGAGAAGCGCTTCCAAGCCAATCGTGAGAAGGTGGCAGACATGTTTGACGAAGCATTCTGTCGTATGTGGGAGTTTTATCTGATCGTAAGCGAATTTTCCTTCCGGCATGGCAAGCATATGAATTTCCAAATTCAACTCAGCAAGACCGTAGACGCCCTACCGCTTGCGCGAGACTATATGTTTAAAGAAGAGCAGACTTTGGTGAGTAAATAATGGCATCCACAGATACCGTCGAAAAGCCGGTCGCGCTGAAAAAGAAAAAGCGTGCTTTCGTTAAAAAGAACGGAAAGAAGCTTATGCGCTGGGTGGCCGGATATCAGTCGCGCCAGTCGAAAGTGCCTGATACGCCCGTCATTCCAAATGAGTATTTTCAGAAGTTGAGTACCATTCAGAAAGAATGGCCGACCATACTGAAAGAGGCGCAAGACGTTTTGGCGTATCGTGATGTGATCCCGGGGTTTCAGGATATCTCCCCCGATCAATATCGTCTTGCTAAAGAGCGCAATTGGAGAACTTTTATTCTCTATGGCTTTGGTAAGCGGCTGGAGACCAATACGAAACTCGCTCCCCGCACGGCAGAGCTTTTGGACAGTATCCCAAACCTTCAAACCGCGATGTTTTCGATCTTGTCACCGGGATACCATATTCCAGCGCATAAAGGTGTTACAAAGGGCATTTTGCGCGCGCATATCGGGTTGATCGTGCCAGATGAGGCCGAGAAATGTCGCATTCGGATTGACGATGAAATCGTCGCTTGGAAACCTGGGGAGCTTTTCGTCTTCGATGACACTTATGAACATGAAGTCTGGAACGAGACCGATCAGGAACGGGTTATTCTTCTGTTCGATTTTGACCGACCCATGAAGTTTGGAGGACGTCTTCTCAACAGTATTCTATTGGCGGCCCTGAAGATGACCGCATTCTACCGTGATCCGAAAAAGAACCTCAAAGCCTCAGAAGAGAGGCTTGAACAGGCGATCGCAAACCGAAACCAAATCCTGGAACGCTTCTAGCGGGCCTGGCTCAAGATTGATGATTGTCGTCTGAGAAAGGTCACTTTGTCTTCTCATAAAGATAGAGTGTCCGCCCATTCTCTAAGTCCTGTGTCTTCGAAATAGCGAGGCCGTTATCGCCTAGAGCCCTCTCGAAGGAGTCCTTGCTGTAATTTTCAAATATATCATCGCGGTTTCGTAGAAGCGTTTGCACCATTGGATCAGATTTCGGTACCCACTCAACAACACCCTCAGGCGCTGACTTGGCCAAATAGGAGACGGCGCGCTCCAGCGGAATGTTACCAGAAATGATGACGTGATGAAGGATTGCGAGTGCCAGTAAGAAGTCCGCATTAACGCGCTCCGTGATGTCATCGCGTTCCTCATTTGCCCACCCTTGCGACGGCGACGGATTGGTAATGTTCTGATAGATCGGCAAAAAGCGCGCTTCCTTTTCCGCGGCTTGCGCGTAAGCGGTCGATAAAGCCTGATGGTCCGACTCCAGTCCGACCACATGAGACGCTCCAGCGTCGAGTGCGAGAAAACTGAATTCCCCGGTATTACAGCCAAGATCGAGCAGCTGCTTAGGGCGAGCCTGTTCAACGGCCTCAGCGACAAACTTTACCTTTTGCGCGACGGACTGATCTTCATATATCCGCGTGTTGGTGTAGGCGATCCATGTTGACGGTTTAACGGGTGCCGACAAGGACGCGACCCAGCCCCGCAATTGCTTCAGGATGAATTTAAAGCCCTCTTTGGGAAGCTTTCCATCGATCTTGCGCACGCCAGCAGCTCCTGATTTCAAGGACCGCTTCTTCGATTGCATCGGTAGGTGGATATAGTTGAAGTACCGCCAAGATATCTTGCGATGAAAAGGTGTAATGGCGCTAATCAACTCCGATGAAACGCCTGCCATTGAGCCGCGATAAACATCATTGAATGGAACGCCGGACAATGCCGTCAGCAGCAGCGGGTTCAGAAACTGCTCTGTAAACTGTTCCTGTCCTGCCCAGAATTGACCTTCTGTATACGGAACAAATGATAGCGTGTCGATAAAGATCGGCTTGCCCTTCACGAACTGAACATTGAACGCGGTGGCGTCAGACAGTGTCACGTCGAAGTCCAGGCTCTCCAGATACAAGTCCAGCTGCAATAGCGCAGCTTCCTTCATCTGTTGGAAGCACCATTCATAAGGATAGGTGATCATTGGCAGTTCGGGATGGCGAAGGAGCGTCTCAACGTCCGCGCCTTCTATCTGTTCCCAAGGCACCGTGCGTTGGTGTCCGACAAGCTTATTCAGGGTGATTAAGTGATCGTATAGTCCAGTCTCTTCGACTGTTGAAAAGTCAGCATTTCCGGCTTTTGTGATCAGGCGGAATACATCCCCCGAAGCGCCTCTCGCGACTTGGCCTTTGGGGTCTCTAAAGGAGCCAGCGACAGGGGAAAGTGCTTCGAGAGGGCGTACGGATTGTTTCATATGACCGGGACCATTTTGTTAAATCGATTTTTATCAATTGCTGATATCCGGTTTGTCTAAACAACTGGTATCTTTACCTCAAAGAGAGCATTCCATGCCTAAAATTAATAAATATAATTTCGTGATGACTGGGTTTCTTGCGGCGCTCTACGTGCCTGCGGCGCATGCTTACATTGATCCCGGCACAGGTGCCCTTGTCGTTCAGGCTGCGATCGGTGCGATTGCGACCGCACTGGTCACAGTGAAATATTGGTGGTCAAAAGTTACGACCGCTGTTCGTGGATTTTTCCCGTCACGATAGTTTCTCATGTGGCGCGCTTTTCAAAGATTTGATCGAGCTGCGCTGCTCTTACTGTTAGGCTTGTTCCTGCTTTGGAACTGGCGCTTTGCAAGCGTCACGGCGCATAATCATCCCTATTTGGTTCCAAGCGATGTCTTGCAGCTTTTCGCTTGGAAAACACTGGCCTTTATAGGGGTCCTAAGCGGTCTATTTTTGGTCACCCGGAGTGTCCAACGGACACTCATCGGCGTCACCTTTTGCGTCATTTTGTGGCTATTTGGAGGGGCATTCGTCTCCGCTGTCGTCTCTGCCGATGTCCTGCAAGTGGCATTCTATTCAGTTTTGAT
>JBCCDF010000040.1:0-14921 GCA_039030935.1 Pseudomonadota bacterium
GCACTCGGTTGCGTTATCTTTTCACTCGCCATGGGATATGAATGGGTCAGGATGAGCGCGTCGCCACTGATGAAGATCTTCCTGCCGCTTGCGATTATTCCCATTTTAGTCACAGCCATAATTGGACCGCTATTTGGTTTGACAGCCATCGTGTTCTGCGCTGCCGTCGCTGGCGGGTTGCACCCTCTTCCAGAGGAGCGCGTTCAGTCCGCGATTGGGCTTGCTTATGTCTCAGGCATGACCCTCGCGCTCTTTCTGTTGAGGGAAGGCCCTTGGGATGGGGTCGCAGCGGCCTTGATTGTGATGGGGATGGTTTGGGGCTCTGACACAGCGGCCTATTTCACGGGGCGGACATTTGGCGGCCCCTCCTTAACGCCTGAATCGCCCTCAAAAACATGGAGTGGCGCGATCGGCGCTGTCATTTTCACTATGGTTTGCGGGGTTGTGGCGGCTCAAATTACAGGCGGCAGTCTGATTGTTTGGATCGTGATCGGGTTTCTCATATCGGTGTTTGCGCAAATGGGGGACTTGGCCGAGAGCCGGATCAAGCGCAGCTATGGCGTCAAGGATGCCAGTCGGCTGATCCCGGGGCATGGTGGTGTGATGGATCGCGTTGACGGACTTGGCATTGTCTGCGGGGCAACCGTCCTTCTTTTCTACGCCCTTCCTGTGTTGACCGAGCAGTTGGGCTTAGCCGCATGAGCCCGCAAAAGATCAGCATTATGGGCGCGACAGGTTCAGTCGGCAGGTCGGCTCTGGATGTTATTTCCTATACGAATGAGACAGCTGACACACCTGTTTTCGAGATCGATACGCTGGCAGCCGGGGGTGATGTTGATGGCCTTGTGGCGCAAGTGCGCGCGTGCGGTGCGCGTCACGCTGTCATCGCCGATGAGGCCCAGTATTCAGAGTTGAAGACGGCCCTTAGCGGCATGGATGTCACTTGCGCGGCAGGCGACAAGGCTGTGACGGAAGCTGCGATGCGGCCGGTCGATCGGGTGCTGGCCGCGATTGTCGGGATTGCGGGGCTGCCGTCGACCTTAGCCGCCATTGATGCTGGAAATTCAGTCGCGCTGGCGAATAAAGAGAGCATGGTCTGCGCCGGACCGATGTTGAAAGCGCTCGCCGCAAAGGTCGATGTTGCCATTGTGCCTACGGACTCTGAGCACAATGCGATGTTTCAGGTGATGGAGCGGCGCGAAGATGTTGAGCGTCTCATCCTAACAGCCTCGGGCGGACCGTTCCGCAAGACGCCGCGAGCAGAGTTAGCACATGTCACGCCAGACAAGGCGCTCGCACATCCGCGATGGAACATGGGTAATAAGATCTCCATCGATAGTGCAACTCTGTTCAATAAGGGCCTGGAGTTGATAGAAGCCGCCTATCTCTTTGATGTATCGGAAAGTATGATCGAGGTCGTCGTTCATCCGCAATCAATTGTACATTCGCTCGTCGCATACCGGGATGGTTCTGTTTTAGCGCAAATGGGTGAACCCGATATGCGCACACCCATTTTGCATGCACTCACATGGCCTGAGCGGCGAGCAAAAGGACCAGCCCAACGCCTTAATCTCGCTGCTTTGAGCCAGCTTGAATTCGAGGCATTGGACATCGACAAGTTTCGATCCGTAGACCTATGCCGAGAAGCTCTGCGCTTAGGCGGGGCTCTGCCCACCGTCTTAAATTGTGCTAATGAAGCGGCTGTAGCTGCATTTCTTGCGGGTCAATGTGGATTTATGGACATAGAGTGGATTGTCGCGGAGGCGCTGTCACAGTTCTCTGCACGCTCATATTCGCGAGCACCCCTTGAGAGTTTAGAAGCTGTCATGAGTGTTCAAGATGAGGCGAAGGAACTGGCACGCGGTTTGGTTGGACAAGCTGCAACGCGCCGCGAAGGAGTTTAACGCTTGGCCGAGATACTAAGCCAGGGACCTCTGTTTATTGTCAGCCTGCTGCTGATGCTAGGGGTCGTCGTGACGATCCATGAATTGGGGCATTACTGGGCTGGACGCTGGGCTGGCGCGGCGGTTGAGTCTTTTTCCGTTGGCTTCGGCAAACCCATTTTTGAGCGCAAAGATAAGAATAATACACGCTGGCGCGTGAACTGGATGCCACTAGGCGGTTTTGTGAAGTTTGTTGGTGAAAGCCAAATGCCCGATGATGTTGGGGTCGTCGAAGAAGGCCCGATCGGCAAAACCTATTATGAGATTGATCCGGGCAAACGCGCCATCATCTCTGTCGCGGGCCCTGTTGCGAACTTCATTCTGGCGATCGTTCTGTTTGCGTTTTTCTACTCGGTGCGCGGCGTCGAGTATTATGATGTTGCGGTGGCAGATCTGACCGAAAACCAACCAGCTATTGAAGCCGGTGTGGAGATTGGGGACATTGTCAGAGAAATTGACGGCGCAAAAATAAGAAGCGTTCAGGACCTCATCGCGACCACATCCCTGTCGACAGGGAAATCGCTGGACTTCACTTTGGAACGCGACGGTGAGTTGATCAACATCTACATCACGCCGATCCGAGTCGTTCGAGAGAATGCGATTGGTCAGATTGTGCCTCAAGGGACAATCGGTCTTTGGCCCGCCATTGTTCCTGGCTCATTCGTTTTCGAGCGCGTCGGACCGTTTAGCGGTGCCTGGAAAGGCATACAAAAGACAGCCGATACAATCAGCGATACAAGTGAAATGTTGACCCGCATCGTGACAGGACGTGAGCCCCTTAGCATGCTGTCAGGCCCCGTCGCCATTGGTGATGCGGGGCGACGTGTCGCGAATATAACATTAGGAAACGAGGCTGTCCCGCTATCGCAACGCTGGTCGAATTATTTCTGGACGATGGTGCAGCTTTTCGCAGCCATTTCCATTGGTCTGGGATTCTTTAATCTTTTGCCATTTCCGATATTGGACGGTGGTCATATTGTCGGATGCGCTTATGAAGCAGTTGTTGGCAAACGCGTGCCGCCTCAGATTGAGGAATACGTCTTGCGAGCCGCTCTTGTGCTGATATTGACTCTGTTCGTCTTCATCACATGGGGTGACATTATCGAGACGGGCCTGTTTAACGGGGCGACAGGATAGGGGCCTGTGAGGAGGAGCATTAAGTATAATGCGTAGCGTGTTGTCAGCTGTCCTTGTGGCTCTGTCCAGCCTCGTGGTGTTTGGGCTGTTGCCGAGCCCTGCCGCTCAGGCGCAGCAGGTTGAGACCATTCGAACAATCATCGTTGAAGGCAATCAGCGGATCGATAATCGCACGGTGAGATCCTACTTGCTGGTTGAGCCTGGCGATCCGTTTGATGCAGATCGGATTGATCTGTCGCTGAAGACACTGTTCGCGACAGGTCTGTTCGCCGATGCGTCGTTTGAGAAATCCGGCGCTAATTTGATCGTACGTGTGGTGGAAAACCCAATCATCAACCGCGTCATCTTCGAGGGCAACGGTAACCTTGATGATGACAAGCTGCGTGAAGAGATTCAGGCTGCCCCTCGTGGTATCTTTACGGCCGCGCGCGTGCAGGCAGATGTGCAGCGTATTTTAGAGCTTTACAGACAGTCCGGTCGTTTTTCAGCAACAGTTGAACCTGAATACAAACCGCTGGAACAGAACCGCGTCGACCTGATCTTTGTCATTACGGAAGGTCCCGTAACAGGGGTCCGCGCGATTAACTTTATCGGCAATGACATCTTCTCCGACCGCCGCCTACGCAGCGAGGTTGTCACGAAGCAATCACGCTGGTGGCGCTTCTTCAGCTCGAATGATAATTATGATCCAGGCCGTCTCGACTTTGACCGTGAATTGCTTCGCCAATTCTATCAGAACCGAGGCTATTATGATTTCCGAGTCATATCCGCGGTCGCCGATCTGACGCCAGATCGTGAAGACTTCTATATCACCTACACCATTGAAGAAGGTGAGCAGTACACATTCGGCGAGGTCGATGTTGAAACGGAGCTGGATAAGCTCAATGAAGACCTGCTGTTAAGGATTGTGCCCTTTCGATCAGGCGACCTATTCAGAGGTGACGCCATCGAGGACACGATTGACTCGCTGACTTTTGCAGCAGGCATTGCCGGCTATGCTTTCGTTGATATCACGCCACGCCTCGAAGCAGACCCTGAGACAAACCAGGTCAATGTTACATTTGCGATTGATGAAGGTCCGCGCGTTTATGTTGAACGCATCAACATCATTGGCAATACGCGCACACTCGATCGTGTCATCCGCAGAGAGCTTCGCGTTGTTGAAGGCGATGCATTTAACCGTGTCTTACTTGACCGATCTCGTAACCGGGCACGCGCGCTTGGCTTCTTTAAAGAGGTCGAAATCACCGAGCGTCCAGGTTCAAAACCTGATCGCACAGTGGTTGACCTTAAGGTTGAGGAACAGCCTACGGGTGAATTAGCGTTCTCTGCAGGCTTCTCTTCTGTGGAGTCTTTCCTCCTCGATGTTTCAGTCTCAGAACGTAACCTGCGGGGTCGGGGGCAAACAGCGGTCGCGCGAATATCGGCCTCGGAACGACAACAACTCGTCGATATTCGCTTCCGTGAACCTCGTTTCCTTGACCGAAACCTCTCGGCTGGGATCGACCTATTTACGACACGATCCGACTTCCTTGATGTTTCGAACTTTGAATCACAGACCACCGGTGGAGGGGTCTCTTTTGGCTTCCCTCTAACCGACAATATAGGGGTCGGTCTGCGCTATAGGCTGCAGTCTAATGAGATTAACGTAGAAGATCAGTCGATCATCATTTCGGATGACGGCGCGTTTGTACGCGGTGTTGTGCAAACCGCAGGAGAGGACACGCCGGACGATATCAGTGATGATCAGTTCCGCCTCGTTGAACCCGGTGATGTTGGAGCTGGCGAACTGTTTGTCGATCAATGTGATGAGCGCTTTATCCAGCGGAATTCCCTGTGCCGAAGTGAAGCGACGGATCTGGCCTCAATCATTGGCTACAGTCTGAACTGGGATCGCCGAAATGACCCGATTGCCCCAACTGGCGGGTTCGACATGTCCTTCAGTCAGGATATTGCCGGTCTTGGTGGAGACGTGACTTATTTGCGGACCGAAGCTTCGGCGGCAACCTATCGCGGTATCTTTAAGGGTGTGCGCGCAAGTGTTCGTCTCTCCGGCGGCTTCATTGATCCGATTGGCGACGATGAAGGCGTCAGGATCAATAACCGTTTCTTCCGTGGCGGTTCGACCTTCCGCGGCTTCGACGTGGCTGGCATCGGCCCACGTGAGGTGGTTGTCAGCTTTGATAACGAAACCGGGGAAGAAACGCTTCTTCAGTCTGGCAACTCTCTTGGCGGACGCGCTTATTGGCAAACCACGGGTGAGCTGACAGTTCCAAATTATCTGCCGGAAGAATACGGGATTACAACAGCACTCTTCTTTGAGGCAGGCGGTGTTGGTCTGCTTGATGAGGGACCGGACAATGATCCGGCTCAAATTATTGGCGTAGGGCCGGATGATACGCAGGTTCTGGTCGTCAGGGATGACCTGAGCTTACGGGCGACGGCGGGCTTATCAGTGGGATGGGACTCCCCCTTCGGACCGATCCGCTTTGACTTTTCACACATCCTCCAACGTGAGGATTACGATCGAACCGAAGTCTTCCGGTTCAGCACACAAACCAATTTCTAGGACATCCACAGGAGAAACCTGACATGTTTTCCATCCGCGTCATTTGCGCCGCCCTCGCTCTTTCACTGGGTCTAGCGAGCACACCCTTCATAACCCCCGTTGCTGAAGCACAGGGCACAAAAATCATTGTTATCAATCAAGCCAAAATCTATCAGGACAGCCGATCCGGCAAAGATATTGAGACGAAAGTCGACAATATTGAACGCTCTATGCAGGCCGAATTGAAGCCGATGGCAGATAGCCTGAACGCTGCAAGTCAAGCGCTGCAACCACGCCTTCAGAACAAGACTATGCCGCAGGTCCAAGCCGATGCCGCTCTCGTTGCGGAGCTACAGAAGTTTGAAACTGATCTCGCCACTCATCAGCGCAATCAGCAAATCAAGGCTGCTGAGCTGCAGGCAACTATTCGGAAAGCCCGGGCAGATTGGGCCAGAGCGCTTGAGCCTGTCCTGCAAGAAGTCATGACAGAACAGGGTGCTGACATCATGGTGGCGCGCACGGAACTGGTTTATGCTGCCCCAAGCACAGACGTAACGGCGAGTGTGATTGCAAAACTTGATGCACGCACACCATCAATCTCTGTGGTCCGCCAGCGTCTGCCTCAGCAACCTGCGCAATAGAGTCGAGGCCGGGGGATGCCTGTCGATCACCGCTTCTATGACTTTCACGGTGAGCAAACACTCAGCGCGCTCTGTGCGGATATCGGCGCGCGCGTTGAAGGGGATGGCACCCAAATCGTAACCGGTGTCGGTGCAATGCATAATGCAGCGCCCGGCGAACTGATCTTTTTTGAGGGCAAGACCAGCGACGCTGGAACGATCAGTCTCCATGCGACAGCTTGTTTTACAACAGAGGCGCTCGCGCCCTTAGTGCCGTCTGGAGTGACGCCGCTGGTCTGTGATGCGCCTCGTCAAGCTCATATGGAAGCGGCCAAGCGCCTGTTCACCAGAAAAGACTGGACAAGTCTCGGCGCGCCCGCAGCCATCCATGACACAGCACTTATTGCCCCAACAGCTGTGATCGGTGCAGGCGCGGCCATCGGCAAGAATACGATTATCAGCCCTGGCGCGGTGATTGGTCCCGGCGTGCAGATCGGTCATGATTGCGAGATTGGACCGAATGCAACGATCCAATGCGCGTTCCTTGGAAATCACGTCAAAGTCTATGCCGGGGCGCATATTGGTGAAACCGGCTTTGGCGTTCTATTTGACCAAACAGGTCCAAGGGATATCGCCCATTGGGGCCGCGCGATCCTACAGGACTATGTCACTGTCGGTGCCGGGAGTTGCGTTGATAGAGGCGTTTTTGAGGACACAATTGTTGGCGAAGGCACTAAGCTCGATAATGTTGTCCAGATTGCGCATAATGCCGTGATTGGGCGGAATTGCCTCTTTGCGAGCTTTACAGGGATTTCAGGCAGTACAATCGTCGGTGATGGTGTTGTTATGGGTGGGCGCGTTGGCATTGCCGATCATTTGACAATCGGGGATGGTGCCATTTTGACAGCCGATGCCGGGGTCATGACAGATGTCCCTGCCGGGGAGACTTGGGGTGGCAGACCAGCGAAACCGTTCAGGCAATTCTTACGCGAAGTGGCCTGGCTTCAGCGCCAGGTTAAACGCGGAAAGAAACCGTCCTGATGAGCGTAGACATCCATCCAACAGCGATTGTCGAGACAGGCGCTGAGCTCGGGTCGGATGTCAAAGTTGGCGCATACGCTCACATTGGAGAACAGGCTGTCATTGGCGATGGTTGTCGGATTCACCCAAAAGCCATGGTCATCGGACGCTCCAAGCTCGGGCAAAATGTAGAGGTTCATCCTGGGGCTGTGATTGGTGGCCCTCCTCAAGTGCTGGGCTATCAGCAAAGTGAGGAGTCCCGTCTTGAGGTTGGCGACAATACAATCCTGCGCGAGCATGTGACGCTGCACACAGGGTCCCCACAACATGGCGGACTGACAAAAGTCGGCAGCGGCTGCCTCTTTATGGCGCACACACACGCAGCCCATGATTGCGCGATTGGCGATAGTAATGTCATCGCAAACAACACCCATATTGGTGGACACGTGCAAACGGGTGACCATGTCTGGATGGGCGGGGCGTGCGCCATTCATCAATTCTGCCGGATCGGTGATCATGCCTTTGTCGGCGGTGGATCAATCCTTGTTTCAGATGTTATTCCTTTCGGCTCCGTTGTTGGAAATCATGCCCACCTGGCGGGCTTAAATGTCGTTGGCTTGAAGCGGCGGGGCTTCTCAAGAGAGACGATCAAATCCATCCGGTCGGGCTATCGTATGCTGTATGCGCGTGAGGGGACTTTCACTGAGCGACTAGAGGATACGGCCCGGACATTTGCAGATATGCCCGAAGTCATGCAAATCGTGGACTTTATTCGCGAGAACAAGAACCGGGCACTGTGCCTGCCCAGATAGAGGCGCTGATGACTGCACCGCTAGGGTTGATTGCAGGGTTAGGAGACCTGCCCGTACAAGTCGCTCAAGCTGCGACGGCAAGCGGGCAAGGTGTCCACGTGTTGCGTTTAAAAGGCTTCGAAGAGCCAAGGCTGAGCGTCTTTCCGGGAGACGTCGTCGGCATCGCCCAATTGGGGCGTGTCTTTAAGGCCTTTAAAAGCGTTGGATGCAAGCAGGTCTGCTTCGCTGGGATTGTAAAACGACCTGATTTCTCTGCTCTGAAGCCCGATATGACAGGCATAGGACTGCTGCCACGTGTCTTGAATGCTGCCAGAAAAGGTGACGACGCTCTTCTGCGTGTTCTCATCGAAGCGTTTGAGAAAGAGGGCTTTGAAGTCATTGGTGCTGAGCAGGTCACGGGAACCCTACAAGCGGGCGAAGGCCTGATCGCAGGCTCAAACCCGAGCGAGCTGGTTCTTGCCGACTTGAAAAAAGCCGCAGAGATCGCCTCGGACTTGGGTCGGCATGACATTGGCCAAGGCGTGATTGTCTGTGACGGATTGGTGCTCTGTGTTGAAGCGCAAGAAGGGACAGATGCCATGCTCGCGCGTTGCTCGACACTCGACGTGGCCTTGCGCGGAACGCCAGAGGCGCGGCGCGGTGTTCTCGTGAAGCGTCCAAAACCGATCCAAGACCGGCGTATCGATCTCCCAACGATTGGTGTTGCAACGCTTGAAGGCGCTGCAAAAGCCGGTCTTGCCGGAATTGGGTTTGAGGCCGGTGGCGCGCTTTTAATTGGTGGTGATGCGTTGATTGAAAAGGCAGAGGCGCTCGACCTCTTTCTCTACGGTTTTCCCAAGGATTGGGGCAAGTGACCCGTCTCTACATGGTTGCAGCGGAGCCAAGTGGTGACTTGCTGGCGGCGGAAGTCATTGATCAGCTGCGGCAGCTGATACCAGAGGTTGAGATCGCCGGAACCGGAAGTGATGCAATGGCCGCGCGTGGTGTCAACTCTCCGATCGATATAGCCCCGCTCTCAATCGTTGGCATTTTCGATGGTCTGAAAATATACAGAACGATCCTCAAACTCGTCGATGCGGTGGTCGATGATATCCTGAAGCACAGTCCGGACGCTGTTATTCTGGTCGATAGTTGGGGGTTTATGGTCCGCGTGGCTGAGCGCGTGCGAGCGCGTGCCCCGAAGATCAAATTGATTAAACTGCTCGGGCCCCAAGTCTGGGCAACTCGGTCCGGTCGAGCAAAGAAGATGGCTGCGAAAGTCGATCACATGATCGCCATGCATGACATGGAAGTGCCCTATTACGCGCCCCATGGTTTACCGGTGACCGTGATGGGAAACCCGGCGCTTTATCGCGCTGAAAAGGGTGACGGTCAGCGCTATCGCAAAGCCGCAGGAATAGCGGAGGACACAGATATCCTTCTGGTTTTACCGGGCAGTCGAGGTAGCGAATTGCGCCGCGTAGCGCCTGTTCTTGTAGAAGCCGCCAAACGGCTCAAAGCTGCCCGCCCTAAGACAGAGATCCTGTTTGCGCCTGCCGACGCGATCAGGTCGGGCTTCATTGAGGCTTTTCCTGATCTAGCTGACATTGGACGGCTCATTGAAAAAGAGACCAGCTCATCGGACGTCATGCACGCAGCAACACTAGCGCTTGCGTGTTCCGGCACAGTCACAAGTGAACTCGCGGTTCAGGAAACCCCTTTTCTCGTAGGCTATAAAGCGGGCTGGCTGACTTGGTTCGTCGCCCGATTTTTCTTGTATAAGCCGAAGCACATTACACTATTGAATATCGCTGCAGATGACACCGAAATCGCACCAGAGTTTCTGCAAACCCAATTTCGTGCTGACCTTATCTCCGATGTAGCGCTCAACCTTTTAGAAGACAAAGCAGCGCTAAGCGTTCAGACCGAAGCTCAAAACGAAGCGCTGTCGCGGATGCTTGGCACCCGGAATGAGACGCCTCAAGCGATCGCCGCGAAAGCGATCGCTCAGGCTGTCAGCTAGGCAGAATACCGCGACTTAGCGTTCCCGGATCGGAACAAAATCGCGCTTCGCCGCACCCGTATAGATTTGACGCGGGCGGCCAATGCGCTGCGTCGGATCTTCGATCATCTCGTTGAGCTGGCTGACCCAACCAACGGTTCTTGCAAGCGCGAACAAGACGGTGAACATCTCAGTCGGGAAACCCATCGCATCAAGAATAATGCCGGAGTAGAAGTCGACATTCGGGTAGAGCTTCTTCTCAATGAAGTACTCGTCTTCAAGCGCGATTTTTTCAAGCTCTTTGGCCACTGCGAGAACAGGTGTGTCGATGCCCAACTCGTCGAGCACGTCACGCGCAGCCTTCTGCATGACTGTCGCACGCGGATCATAGTTTTTATAAACGCGGTGACCAAAACCCATCAGGCGGAACGGATCTTGTTTATCTTTCGCACGCGCGATGAATTCCGGAATCCGGTCAACGCTGCCAATCTCACGAAGCATGTTCAGGCAGGCCTCATTCGCGCCGCCATGCGCAGGTCCCCAAAGACACGCAACACCGGCAGCAACCGCAGCATAGGGGTGCGCGCCTGATGATCCAGCGAGGCGAACCGTTGAAGTCGATGCATTCTGCTCGTGATCAGCATGTAGGATAAAGATCTTGTCCATTGCATTGGCGAGCGTTGGGCTGATCTTGTAATCCTCTGCAGGAATAGAAAAGCACATGCGCAGGAAATTTTCGGCATAGCTCAGCTCATTACGCGGATCGACGAAAGGCTGGCCTTGCGTGTACTTGTAAATGCGTGCCGCGAGCGTCGGCATTTTCGCAATCAAGCGGATATAGGCGAGATAGCGCTCTTCAGGGTCAGAGCTGTCCATCGCGCCCGGATAGAAGCCAGACAGCGCGCCGACAGTACCCGTATACATCGCCATTGGATGGCTATCACGTCGGAAGCCCTCAAAGAAACTGTCCATCTGGGTGTGCAACATGGTGTGTTGTGTGACGCGCCCTGCAAAGTCTTTGAACTGAGGTTGTGTCGGCAATTCACCGTTAAGCAGAAGATAGGCCACTTCCAAAAAGCCGGATTGGTCGGCCAATTGATCAATCGGATAACCGCGGTGGAGCAGGATCCCTTCCTCACCATTGATGAAAGTAATCTGGCTTTCGCAGGAACCCGTTGAGGTAAAGCCTGGATCAAGCGTGAAGACACCCGCATCGGCGTAAACGCGTTTAACGTCGATCACATCGGGGCCATGAGTCCCGCTCAAGATCGGCAGCTCGACGGTCTTACCTTTGACATTCAGCGTCGCTGTTCCAGTGTTTTTCGTCTTATTGATCATGTGATCCCTCTTGTATCTCGCCTACTGGGGTGCCTAAGCCCCCAGATGTTTATCAATCCGCGCCAAAACCTCTTCTTTGCCGAGCCATGCCATGACGGGCGCGAGATCAGGTGCGGGTAATCCGCCTGTCAGAGCCGCCCTGATTGGAGGTCCGACCTGTCCCATCGACAGTTCATTGACCTCACAATACGACCCCAACGCGTGTTGCAGTGCATCAATAGTCCAGTTTTGGATTTGGTCTAGGGCTTTGCGTATATCTTTTAGTCGAGCAAGCCCGTCTTCACGCAAGGCTTTACGGGCTTTCTTGTTGAGATTGTCGCTATTGGCGTCCCATAAGAAACGGCAACTCTCGGCAAGCTCGGGAAGCGTACGACCCCTCTCTTTCAAAACCGGCAGGGCCGATTTCAAGCGTGAAAGCAAAGCGTCGGTCAAATCGGTCAACTTATTGAGCTCTGGCCTCAAGAGGTCCAGAAGGCGCTCCTCGCTGACCTGACGTATGAAATGCGCATTCACATCGTTGAGTTTATCAAAATCAAGACGCGCCGGCGCTTTGTTGAGCCCATCAAGGCTGAAGACTTCTGCTGCCTCATCCATCGTGAAGATTTCCTGATCCCCGTGGCTCCAGCCCAGTCTCAACAGGTAGGCATTCATCGCTTCCGGTAGGTAGCCCATATCGCGGTATTCAAGCGTAGACTGCGCGCCATGGCGTTTAGACAACTTCCCCCCGTCATCGCCGTGAATCATTGGAACGTGAGCAAACTCCGGTACCGTCCAGCCATTGGCTTCATAAATAGGGGTTTGCCTGAACGCATTACGAAAATGATCATCACCGCGCACGATATGAGTCACGCCCATATCATGATCATCAACCACCACGGCGAGCATATAGGTCGGCGTTCCATCTGCACGGAGCAAGATAAGATCATCAATCTCTTCAGCCGGGATTGAAACCTCACCCTGCACATGATCGGTCACAGTGATCTTGGCATCATCCGGGGCTCGGAGCCGAACCGTATAGGGCGCAGTCTCCGAGGGCGGTGTGCCCCCGTCACGCCAGGGTGAACGATAAGGGGCGAGCAGGGCATTTGCTTCGGACAGAAGCGCTTGTCGTTCCGCGTCGCTCAGACCCTCCGCTTTGGCTTCGGCACGTTTCGCTTGGCCCGCATCACGGCGTTCCGCCAACTCCTCCATGGTCGTATAACAGCGAAACGCCTTGCTAGAGGCGACCATCGCATTTGCGACTTCGACGTGGCGGTCTGCGCGTGCAAATTGAAACGTAGGCTCTTCATCGGGGCTCATGCCGAGCCACTCCATGCCCTCCAAAATCGCCTTTGTCGCTTCGGGTGTGGAGCGTTTGCGATCGGTATCCTCAATGCGCAGAAGGAATTTTCCCTTGTGTCTTTTTGCTAAAAGCGCATTGAATAGAGCGGTCCGGGCACCGCCAATGTGCAGCATACCGGTCGGGGAAGGGGCGAAGCGGGTGACAAGGGTCATAAATCTGGCGACCTGTTCTGGCTTAAAGTCATGATCGGTTTTGACGCGGTTGAACACGCTCAGACGTCTCAAAGCAAGAGGCAAGCAGGCGTCTTTACTGCGATCTCCGCTATGGATGGTACAATCGATCTGAATGGTCGGCGACCTCTGGTCTTCGCCCTGTTTATGTGTGTCGGCTCAGTCATCTATTTCACACTCCCGTTTGAACCGAGTGTGGCTTTGGTAGTGACCCTATTTTTAACTGGCATGATTGGGTTTTGGACCTGTCTGCGCACGGATCTCTGGGTCTTAGTTGCTATCTGTCTATTTGGATCGGTGGTCGGGTTTACGGTGAGCAAGGTGGCAACTTTGAGAGTTGATCACCCGGTTATTACAGCGCCAATCGGGCCCGTCATGATTGAGGGTTGGGTTGAAGACATTCAGCCGGCTGAACGCGGCGTTCGATTGCGTCTAATCATCCATGCCATTGATGGTCGCGCAGATCAGGATGTCCCGAAGCATATTCGCGTCACCCATACCGCGGGCCTCAAAGTTGAAAGTGGGCGCTTTGTGCGCTGCTGGGCCGTGTTGCGCTCGCCGCCAGCGCCCGTCATGCGCGGTGATTACGCGTTTGATCGTCAGGCCTGGTATGAAGGCTTGGGCGCGGTGGGATATGTACAAGGGCGTTGTCGGGGTGGCGCGCTTGGTCTGCCGAGTGATCGGTTAGATCGATGGCGCTTGAAGATCGCTCAAGGACGCCGTGCGCTGGCGCACGATGTGAATTCAGCCGCAGGCGAACGTGCGGGTGGTTTCGCGGCCGCTGTTGCCTCAGGCGATCGCAGTTTCATGAGCGAAGTAGATAAAGACGCGCTTCGGCGCTCAGGTCTGGCCCACCTTTTGGCGATTTCAGGGCTCCATATGGGGATCGTTGGGGGGTTGATTTATCTGATGGTGTGGCGCGGACTGGCATTGATTGAACCGATAGCTCTGCGCGTCCCGGTCCGCAAACCCGCAGCTTTCGCTGCATTGGCTGTTAGTCTGGTCTATCTCATCTTGTCGGGTGCCAGCGTATCGACCCAGCGTGCCTTCATCATGGCACTCGTCTTTTTCGGCGCGGTCTTATTTGATCGCACAGCCTTATCGATGCGCTCGGTTGCAATTGCGATGATCCTCGTTGTCGCGATCGCCCCCTGGAGCGTTCTATCGCCGGGATTTCAGATGTCGTTTGCGGCGACTGGCGTGCTGATTATGACCTATGAAGTTTGGCAAAAAAGACGTCGTGCTGAAGGGCTGGCACAAGGTGGGGGTGCTTGGTTCTGGACAAAATCGATTATTGTAACGTCCTTAGTCACCAGTCTCGCAACGGTTCCGTTCGCGCTTTATCACTTCGACAGGATGGCTCCACTCGGATTAATCGCCAACGTCCTCGCAATGCCGATTGTCTCATTGGTCAGCGCACCTCTGGCTGGGATGGCTTTGCTTACGGCCCCCTTTGGCTTGGCAGACTGGCCACTGCGCGCGTTTGGATGGTCTTTGGAAGCAATTTTGTCGATCGCGCATGTCTTCTCAAATGTTGAGGGCGTAACAGGTGAGGTCGGCAAGCCAATGCCAGACGCCGCCCTCATCCTGTTTTCAATAGGACTAGTTCTTGGCCTGCTTGCCAGCCATTGGCGCGCGAGATTGACTCTGGCAGGTGTGGCATCAATTGCTGGCCTGATCAGCTGGACAGGGGCAAACGGGCCGAGCCTGCATTTCGCCCCCTCAGGTGAGGTTTTCCTTTTGAGCGGTGGCGGCCCCAAACGGCTTCATTTTGCGGATGGTGATGGTCTTGCTCCCCTTCGATACTCGAATTTAGGTCCCTCATCTGCATGCGATGCCGAGTCTTGTCTCATTGAGCATGATGGGCGCACAATTGGACTAGTCGACAAGAACAACCGATTGGATTGTCGCCGATGGGAAAGGGCCGACATGATTTTCGTCAGCGAGGCGACAACACCTGTCGAAGAGATATGCGGACGACCCACTTACACATTCGAGGACGCAAAACGC
>JBCCDF010000041.1:0-14691 GCA_039030935.1 Pseudomonadota bacterium
AGAATTGTTTTTTGCGTCATTTCTGAGCCTGTGATTGAATCGGCAAGTACAAAGAAAAGCGTGTGTCTCCCGGCACACTATGTAGCTGTATTCTGCCATTGTGCGCTTTCACGATCTCGCTGACGATACTGAGACCAAGCCCTCGCCCTCCTGATTTCGTGGACGAAAATGGCTGAAACAAAGTCTGCCTGTGCTCCGACGCGATCCCCGGCCCATTGTCCTTAATTGTGATTCGTATTGCGCGACCGAGACGTTTCTCGCGACCGAGTGCGGCGATGGCGAAGCCGGTTTCAAAGGCCGTTTCTAACGTGACACAAGCATTGTCAGACGATGAGTTCGCGGCTTCGCTAGCATTACGGACCAGATTTAAAAGCGCCTCATGAAGATGATCCTGATCGCCGATAATCTCCGGCAGAGATGGATCAAAATCGCGCCTGTAAGCGACTTGATCCGCAAACACGACTTTTTCCGTATTCAAGACACGGTCAATCACCTCGTGGATGTTGACGGTCTCTTTTTGCGGAGCTGAGAAAAGCTCAAACGCGGATAGCCTGGATACCAGTCTTTCAATCCGTTTTGTTTCATCGAGGATGATTGAGAGCAGTTGTTCTTCTTGTCCTTTAAAACGCCGTTTTAGAAGCTGAGCGGCCCCTGAAATCCCTGCAAGCGGATTTTTAACTTCATGGCCAAGGATCCTGCCAAAGGCCGAGACGCCTTGTGTTTTGTCAAAGGTCTCAGTGCGGTTAGAAGGACTGAAAGCAATGATGACGCCGTCTCTGCCGGCCGGTTGCAGCCTTAAATCCAACATGACTGCTGATTGGAAGCCGGGGCCGTTTAAAGGAATATTTGTGGCATTGACCGTCCGGCCCTGCCCGATTGCTTTATCAATGAGTTCGAAAATCGGAGAGTCGTAGAAGAGGACCTCGCTGAGCGGTTTGCGCACCATCGAGCGCTCTGAATGACGTAAGACAGACTGCGCCATCTGATTAGCAGCCGTAACGCGTCGGCGGCTGTCTAAATGCAAGAGACCGAATGGCGCCAGATCGGCAAGATCAATCACTTCGCTCATGCGGCAAGCCCCAACTCATTCTGAGAGTAGACTTGCTTTAACCTAGCGATAACTGTCTTAGCACAATCGATGCGACAGAGCTCTGCGCGAAGTTGTCGACGATACTGAACTGAAAAATCCAGAGGCGCTTTGTCGATGCAGGCTGCAATGTGCTTGCGGACAATCCTCAAGCCAAGACTGTCACCATAGAGGTTTAAGCTGTCCTGGATTTGCTCGCAAAGGCTGTCACATTGCTCTGTAAGTGTTGGGCCAATATACTCCTTTCCCTCTAACGCTGCTGACACTTCACCCAAGAGCCAGGGTTGGCCAAGCGCTGCTCTTCCCACCATCACACCATAAGCGCCAGACTTGTCTAGGGCGGTCTTCGCGTCGTCACTTGTGGCAATGTCGCCATTGGCGATGACGGGGATATCCACTTTCTCAACTGTGTGTTTGATCGCTGCCCAATCAGCAGTTCCTTTATAGAATTGGCATCTCGTTCTCCCGTGTACGGTGAGGAGCTGGATGCCTAATTGTTGAGCTGCGAGACCGATTTCCGGTGCATTCAACAAGTCCTGATCCCATCCTAATCGCATCTTTAACGTCACGGGGATAGACCCAGCGCCCTCGAGCGCCGCTTCAATAATGCGGAGAGCTAAATCAGGGTCTCGCATCAGAGCGGACCCCGACTGAGCACCGGTGACCTGTCTGGATGGGCAGCCCATATTGATGTCGATGACATCGACACCGAGATTAGACAAATACTCAGCACCTGCTTTCATATCGCGGGGACGGCTGGCTGCGAGTTGAACGATCCAGAGCCCCTGCCCTTCATGGCGGCATGTCTTGCGCACCATGTCAGGCCGCGCGGCCAAAAGGCTTTCACCTGCTACCATCTCGGACACCACAGCGGGCGCGCCGAATCTGATAGCCTGTCTTCGAAAAGCTGCGTCAGTCGATCCCGACATCGGGGCGAGCCAAACGCATTCTGCTTTGAAGTCAGGCATTTTTTTCATAGGTTTTCTAAAATCACATTTTCGCGATGCACAAAAGTCGTGCAGAGCTTACGAAATTTCTAATGCGTTGCTGTTGTGGCTTTTCCGCACCAATGGAGCTAGACGAAAACCATGGTCATTCACGCGGTTATTGTTGCTGGGGGCAAAGGGTCGAGAGCGGCGAGCGACACTCCAAAACAATTCACGAGGCTTGGATCAAAACCCGTCTATCAGTGGAGCTTGGACATCTTCACTTCACATCCGGCAGTCCAGTCTGTCGTCCTTGTGGTTCCTGAGGAATATGTCGCGACCTATCGCCCAGACCATAACGACAGCGACATCGAAGTTGTGTCTGGTGGTATCGACCGCACAGCGTCTGTTAAAGCTGGGCTTGCGGCACTCCATGCCAACGCTGACGACTTTGTGATGATCCATGACGCTGCGCGACCCGGCCTTAGTGCAAAGATCATTTCAGGTCTGGCCGAGGCTCTGGAGGATGCTGACGCCTCAGCACCCGCCTTGCCTGTTGCCGACGCTCTAAAGCATTATGACGGTCAGACTATGAGGTCGATGTCTAGAGATAATTTGTATCGGGTTCAAACGCCTCAAGCCTTCCGCTATGGACTGATCAAAACCCTACTTCATGAACGCTCGGGTGCTTTAGTGGATGATCTTTCGGCGCTTGAAGCAAACGGCGGAAAGACAAAACTTATAGAAGGCGATGAGCGGCTATCAAAGGTCACATGGCCGAGTGATTTTGATCGGATGGAGAGACTTCTGACGCTAAGTAATCTTTCACCACGGGTCGGAACGGGCTTTGATGTACACGCTTTCGGCTCAGGCGAGTTCGTCACGCTCTGCGGTTTAGAGATCCCGCACTCGAAAGGACTTATTGGACACTCAGATGCAGATGTCGCTTGGCACGCGCTGACGGACGCCATTCTTGGGGCTCTCGCAATGGGCGATATTGGCGATCACTTCCCACCCTCAGATGATCAATGGAAAGGGGCCGCCTCTTCGGTTTTTCTGAAACATGCCTGCGAACTCGCTGGGGACGAAGGTTACAGGATCGCGAATTGCGACATCACAATCATCTGCGAAAAGCCAAAGATTGGGCCACACCGACAAGCTATGTGCGAGGCGACTGCGGCGCTGCTTGATATTCCTGTTTCATTCATTGGCGTTAAAGCAACAACGACGGAACAGCTTGGTTTTACGGGGCGAGGCGAAGGCATTGCGGCTCAGGCCGCGTGCATGCTTGTTCCTAAATAAAATCGAGGTTGAGGAGACCCCATGTACCCAACACACATTCGTAATTTAGCACTTCTCGTCATGGATGAGGCCGCTGAGCGACGGGTCAAGATCGTAACGGCTGAGAGCTGCACAGGTGGACTGATCGCGGGTTTATTTACGGAGTTTGCCGGGTCTTCAAAGGTCATTGATCGCGGCTTCGTGACGTACTCAAACCAATCAAAGGCTGACGTTTTGGGCGTCGCTGGAGATGTACTAGCCGACTACGGTGCTGTTTCAGAGCCAGTTGCTCGCCTCATGGCAGAAGGTGCGCTGGAGAATAGTCGTGCGAACCTGTCAATCGCCGTAACGGGTATTGCGGGTCCAGGCGGAGGAACGCCGATGAAGCCCGTGGGAACTGTTCACATCGCATGTGCGCGTGAAAATCAGGCTATGACCCATGAAATGCTGACGCTCGGTGATATTGGGCGCCACGAAATCCGGATGGCAACGATTGAAGCTGCTTTGACGATGATCCGCGCGCAAATTTAGACGGTTGCGTGACGGCGATCCGCTTCGGCAGAGAAGGACGCCATGATCTTATCGACCGCCATTGCAGTATTCGACCGCGCCAGCATACGCAGGATCGGATTACGAAACTCATAATCTATAAAAAAGTGAATTTTAGTCCCGCCGCTCTGTTCCTCTTCAAAGCGCCACTGATTACGTAGATGTCTAAAGGGTCCGTTTGCTAAAGCGACATCGATAACTTGCTTTTCAGGGTCGGCAGTGACGTCGGTTGCGAAGGTCTCAACGAAGCCCTTAAAACCAACCAGCGCCGTTCCAGTGCATTTGTATAAGCCGTGCTCCTCACGTTCATTCTTTACGCTAAGCTTCTGTATCCATTTAATGAAATTCGGATAAGAACGGACATCCCGCACAAGTTCGTACATTTCTTGTGGTTCGTGTCGCACGTGATGTGTTTTACGAAGCTTGGGCATATTTCCTAACCTTCCACCGTGCTCTGCCTTGCTGAAGCTCAACTCTGGTCGCAATGTGATATCGAATAATGGGCTAGGCCAGCATCTCTACGCAGTAAAAGTCTTGCTCGTTACACAGAGTATGACAGATTATTGCAGAAAATTCTAAATGGAAACGTCTGTCGTATGAGTGAATTCACACCCCCTGCCCCTCTCCCTTGGAATGCAAACCGTGCGAAGACTGATATACTATCAGCCGTTGTACGTGCCGCGAAAGAGTTCGGAAGATCCAAAGTCGCCATCGTTGATGGCGACGGGACAGAAGTCGATTATAAGTCGATCTTGCGTGGCACATTTGCTCTGGGCTCGGCACTGTCTCGACAGTTCGAAAAGAATGAGACTGTTGGGATCATGCTGCCAACGGGAGCTGGCGCGGTCATTGGGTTTTGCGCGGTTTTGCAGTCTGGACGAACGCCCGCTATGATCAACTTCACGGCAGGTTCAGCAAACATAAAAGCATCGATGAAAGCCGCGCAGATCACAAAAGTGGTGACGGCTCACAAATTCATTGAATTAGGAAGTCTCGAGCCACTGATTGAAGAGCTGAGCGATGCTGCTGAGTTTATCTATCTTGAAGATGTTCGCGAAGCGCTGGGCCTAATGGACAAAGTGGCGGGCGGTTTGGGGCCTATCATCCCCGGCCTCTTTCAGAAGAAGCAGAACTACAAGAAACCGGGAGTCGTGCTGTTCACGTCTGGCACTGAGGGCGAGCCCAAGGGCGTTGTCCTCTCACATCACAACATCGTAGCCAATGTCGAGCAGGTGCGATCCCATATCGGCCTGTCGCCAGAGCATGATAGCGTTTTCAATCCCCTGCCGACTTTTCACTGTTTCGGGCTTACAGTTGGTGCGATCCTGCCCATCGTTGCTGGCGTAAAGGCGATCTTTCATCCGAGCCCTCTTCAACCTCGTGAGATCGCAAAACGAATTGCCAAGAACGAAGCAACAATATTGCTGGCGACGGATACGTTTATCTCTCAATATGCTCGCGTTGCCTCAGATGGCGACATGAACAGCGTTCGCCTTGCCGTATGTGGCGCTGAAAGGGTTCGTGATGAAACGCGCGCTTTCGTCCGGAAGAAGTTCAACATTGAAATCCTTGAAGGCTATGGGGCGACGGAAGCAGCGCCCGTCGTTGCAGCCAATAGCCTAAGCCTGAACCGACCGGGAACAGTTGGGCAATTACTGTCTGACATGGAGTATGATCTGGTGCCCGTTGAGGGAATTGATGAGGGCGGAAAGCTTCGAATTCGTGGCCCTAATGTGATGATGGGCTACATGCGCAGCTCTGCCCCCGGCATCATTGAACCCACCCAAGATGGCTGGCACGATACCGGTGATATCGTCGCCATTGATGAAGACAATTGCATCCGGATCAAAGGCCGTGTGAAACGGTTTGCTAAAATAGGCGGCGAGATGGTGTCGCTTGCTGTTGTAGAAAACTGTGCGAGTGCGATTTGGCCAGATGATATGCATGCCGCGGCGACGATGCCAGATCCCCGAAAAGGGGAGCAAATCATCCTCTTATCTACGGCAAAAGATATTGATAGAGCAGCGATCTTAGCCTGGGCGCAGTCGCATGGCGTCTCGGAGCTCTCTGTCCCCCGCAAAGTTTTTCAGGTCGAAGACATTCCAGTTCTTGGGACAGGAAAAGTTGATTATGGTGCCGTCAGCAAGAAAGTGACTGACCTCATAGAGGGCTAAGCGCTTCTGGTCGATTTTGAACGTGCTTTTCGTCGTTTTGTTGCATCATTATCTGCGAGCGGCACCACAACATCTTGGTTGGCAGTCTCATCCGCGTCGGAATTGAACTGTATGAGATGACCGAGGTTTTCGAGAGGCTGGGGCCTAGAGAACATGAAGCCCTGTAGCTCATCACAGCCATTTTCTTGTAAAAAATCTGCTTGTCCGGGTGTCTCTACGCCCTCACCGGTGCATCTTATTTTCAAGGCCCTTGCAAGAGAGAGCGTCGCTCGTGTGATGGCCTGACTATCGGGATCGGTTTCAACACCTTCGATAAAACAGCGATCGATTTTTAATTTGTCGAATGGGAACTGACGCAAATAGCTTAGAGACGAGAAACCCGTTCCAAAATCGTCAAGTACGATACGTACACCAATTTCTTTCAGCTGGAGAAGTCGTTCCATCGTGAATTCTGTATCACTGATCATAACCGACTCAGTGATTTCCAACTCGATCCGCGCGGGATCGACACCCGATTGCGCAAGGGCGTTTACCACTGTTGGAACCAATCCGTCCGAATGAATTTGAAGGGGTGAAACGTTGATCGCGACACGAATTGAGGGGTGAAGCGTCGCTGCTTTCTCAATCGCATTGCGAATGGTCCATGACCCTATACGCGTAATCAACCCGTTCTCTTCGGCAAATTGGATAAACATATCAGGCGTTAGGAGGCCACGCTGTGGGTGCTCCCAGCGCAGAAGGGTCTCGCAAGCCACAACTTCGCGTGTTTCTGCCGACATAATAGGTTGGAAAAACAGACGAAATTCATTGTTCTCAACGGCTTTTTGCAAATCGCCTTCAAGCTGATGCTCAGCTCGAATCTGGTCTTCCATACGATGGTCAAAGAGACACCAGCTGCCACGTTCACGCGACTTCGCATCGTTTAACGCAGTATCAGCTTGCTTTAGGGCCTTATTCACATCGAAATACCCGCTTGGGAGAACCTTCACGCCTGCACTTGCTCGGCAGTTCAGTTTATTGCCCCAAATCGAGTACGGTTCGCTTAGTGCAGATAACAGATTTTCAACGTATTCCTGAAGCGTTCTATAATCCTCGGTGTGATCAACAATTGCGAATTCATCACCGGAGATCCGAGCAACAATCCCCTGCTGCGAAACATAATCTAATAGGCGACCCGCAACGGCCTCGAGGACCCTGTCGCCGAGATCATGGCCCATCGTGTCGTTGATCCATTTGAAGCGATCGAGATCTAGCCAGACGATAAACCAGTCCCCTACGCCGTCAGATTTGTCTTTTGACAACGTGTTCAGTTCAGTTGTGAATTGATTTCGGTTGGGTAGCCCTGTGAGCTCATCGTGATGTGCCATAAACATAACGCGCTCTTCTGTCTCGCGCGCTTGGGTCACGTCCGATAAGACACCACGATAACCTTGAAAAATGCCCCCTTCAAACACGGGCTTACCTGTTACTGATAACCAACGCTTCGTCTCGTTATTTGAGCGTACGACAACATCTTTAAATGGCAGTTGAGCCCGCATATGCTGACTTAGAAGTGTGGACGCTTCATCTGGCTTAAACGTGTCAATGAAGGATTTTCCAACATTACTGTTCTCTGCTTGCGTCTGCGGGCTTGTGCCAAACAGATCAGGCATGGCCGCAAATCGTCCGTCTATGTCCGTTTGCCAAAGCGTGTCAGAGGCATTTTCCTCGAAGTCTTTCAGCAACAGACCAATCACTTGTGTCTGTTCTTCCAAGGCTTCTTGGCTGAGTTTTTGGCGCGCAAATTGGGTGTATGCAAGGCGGGCACCAAAATAAAGGACACCGCCATAGACGAGTGTTAGAACCGACAGCAGTCCGTTGCGTGGGTCTTGTTGCAGCTGCAACGCGGCGAGCGTGCCGCAAAGGATCGGAAGAACAAAACCCATCGCGGCATCTGGAATTCGGCCGATCAGAAGAACGCCGCCAAACATAGTCGCGGTTAAGATAATCCCAGTCGCTGCAAACTGTACATCGTCGCCGACTGGAAAGGCCATGAGCGGAATGACCGCCCAAAAGAAGCCTATGACTGTGGCTCCTCGAACATAGCGCTTTGTCCGTCCTTCGACATCATTTTGGAGATCGCTATTTGCCTTCCGAACGCGCGATACGATGATATAGCCCATCACTGCGCATTGGGAAATCGCCCAGAATGAGAACAAATTCCCAAGCGGCCCCCCTCCGAACATCAGCATGATGACCAAGGTGTTTAGGAGACCTGCCATCACAATGATGGTCGAAAAATCAGAAACGCTATCAAGCTGACTTTCCTGTAAGCGCTCAGACTGCTCAGGCGTCAATGATAATTCACGAACCGTGCTTTTTGACGTAAATGAGGTGAGAAACCCTTTTAGCCGCCCGCTGTTCATTGCCATGTCCCTAAAGTGCTTACACGATAGGTAACCAAAACAAATGAAGATCAATAAAGCGCGGCCTGTGAAATTTGATACTTCGTGTAAACGCCAGGAAGGACAGCCGAGATGGCAGCACCAGCTATACTCTCATTAGATCAGGGGACGACGTCGACACGGTGTGTCGCAATCGATGCCAGCGGTAACACTCTGTCCAGCACACAAAAAGACTTACAACAGCACTATCCTAATTCGGGTTGGGTCGAACATGACGGCCAGCAAATCTGGCAAGACGCTTTGTTTTGCTTGCGCCAGACACTTCAACAGCTTGGCGCGGACTATGAGCCTGTTGCAATTGGCATCACAAATCAGCGTGAGACAACACTTGTCTGGGATCGCTCCACGGGGCAACCGATCCACCGAGCCATCGTCTGGCAAGACCGTCGTACCTCGTCATTCTGTGAGATGTTGAGAGCCCAAGGGTCTGAGGAGATCATCTCGCAGAAGACAGGCCTGCTCGTCGATCCGTATTTCTCAGCGTCTAAGATCGCATGGATTCTCGATCATGTTGAGGGGGCGCGTGAAATGGCGGAGCGGGGAGAGCTCGCTTTCGGAACTATTGAGAGCTTCCTGCTGTGGCAATTAACGAATGGGGCCGTCCATCTGAGTGATGAAACAAATGCGGCGCGAACATCCCTATGGAATATTCATGATGGATGTTGGGATAAGGAGCTTTTGGAGCTTTTCGATGTGCCCGAAGCCTTGCTTCCAGACGTAGTTCCTAGTCTCGGGCATTTTGGCGATATATCTGTTGACCTCTTAGGGCGCTCAATCCCTATTCGAGGGATGGCGGGCGACCAACAGTCTGCGTCCTTTGGCCAACTCTGCGTTCAAAACGGTGATATGAAAGCAACCTATGGCACAGGGTGTTTTGCCCTCATGTCGACCGGCTATGAGGCAAAGCGTTCGCAAAATCGACTGCTCACGACACGGTCATGTCGTTTAGGTGAAACGCCTGAATTTGCGCTTGAAGGCTCGATCTTTATGGCGGGTGCGATCAGCCAATGGTTGCGCGATGAAATGGGCTTGATCGAGAGTTCTGAAGAGACAGAGCATGTTGCAGCGTCGATTGACACGTCGGGTGGCGTTTATGTCGTTCCTGCTTTCACAGGATTGGGGGCACCTTATTGGGACAGTGAGGTCCGAGCAGCAATCTTCGGAATGACACGACAAACAGGACGAACCGAAATTGTTCGGGCCGCAATGGAAGCTGTTGCTTACCAAACCTCTGATTTGATAACGGCTTTTAAGGCCGATGCCGGAATGCCGGAACGTGTCCGAGTTGATGGCGGCATGTCGGCAAATGGCTGGTTGATGCAATACATATCAGATATCACCGGCCTCTCATTAGAACGCCCGGCAAACCTTGAAACGACCGCACTTGGCGCTGCCTTTCTGGCCGGGTTAAGCGCGGGGGTGTGGGGTGATGTCGCCGACTTGAATGGACTAAGCGATGAAATAACACGGTTCGAAACACGTCTTGATGACATATCGCGTTCGTCCATTCTCGAGGGATGGCACAAAGCTGTCGGCGCGGCCCGGACCTTCCGATGAGCTAAGTTCAATCCGATAAGTCAACTGTGACCTCCATCCCGTCAAAGCCAGGTTCCACCCCCGCAGGCAGTTCATTGCGTAGGGTTTGGTAATCGAAATCGATATGAAGATTGGTTAGCACAGTTCGCTCTGGTTGCAGCTCCGATACCCAGTCTAAAACCTGCTCCAGATGCGCATGGGAAGGATGGGGGGTATAACGCAAAGCGTCGACGATAAAGACATCAAGGTCTCTAAGCGCCTCCATCGACTGAGCCGGCAAGGCATTGAGATCGTTGCAATAGGCAAGATTTCCGATCCGAAATCCGAGTGATCGAATCCGACCATGCTCCTGTTCCAAGGGTAGTAGACTGACATCACCCCCGGCGCCACTGATCGAAAAGGTCTGCAGTGGTTGGATGTAAGGTTGGCGATCAAGGATTGGCGGGTAATCCCCTTCCCCATCGAAAACGTACTTAAATTTTGAAATCAAAGATTTGGATGTCGGTATGTCGAGAAAGGTTTTTAAAGCCTGTCGCCTGCGATAGACCAACGCGCGGATATCATCGATGCCATGGGTCTGATCGGCGTGGTCATGGGTAAAAACAAGCGCGTCGAGATCCGTGACGCCCGTATCTAAAAGCTGTTCACGAAGATCAGGTGAGGTGTCTATCAGAACACGCGTCACACGATCAGGTTGGTTAGGATCAAAAGCCGACAGCAGAACACTGCACCGTCGCCGCCGATTTCTGGGCTCTTTCGGGTCACAAACGCCCCAATCGCCATCTATGCGGGGCACGCCGCCTGATGAGCCCGTTCCAAGGAGGCGACAGGTCAAGGATCGCATCAAGACACTTTCCGGAACAGCTTCAAGGCATTTGCCTCCGTCACCTTTGTAATTTCCTCAACGGGCATATCGTGAAGCGCCGCCAAGGCCTCGCCAACATGTTTGAGGTAAGCAGGCTCATTCCGACGACCGCGATATGGGACAGGCGCAAGATAGGGACAATCAGTCTCAAGAATGACGCGCTCAATGGGGATTGATTTGATGACGTTGCGAACATCCGCGGCGTTTTTGAAGGACAATATGCCGGACACAGACACATAGGCCCCTAGCGCAAGTCCGCGTTCGGCCAATCTCTGCCCGCCCGTATAGCAATGCAAGAGGATCGGGAACGCGCCTTTTGCGGACTCTTCTTCGAGAATGTCGCCTGTTAGGTCATCGGCCTCCCTTGTATGCACAATAAGCGGTAGACCGGTTTCGCGTGACGCTTCTATGTGTTTGCGAAAACTCTTCGTCTGATCGTCTAATGGACTGTATCCGTAGTGAAGGTCGAGCCCAGTTTCTCCAATAGCTACAATTTTCTCACCAGACGCTTTGTCGACCAAGTCTGCAACAGAGACTGATGGAAACTCTTTAGAGTAATGGGGATGCGTTCCGACGCTGCCCCATATATCGTCATGCTCTTTAGTCAAAGCTTGTATGCGCTGATAACTATCGAAGCGCTCGCAGATCGCCAGCATTCGGGTCACTCCGGCCTCGCGCGCACGGGTGAGCACATCATCGAGATCAGGTTCAAACGCCTCGGCGTGCAGATTGACGTGGGTGTCGAACATCGACCCTAAGGTGTTGCTTTCAGGCCGTCGTTCAAGATGGAAAACAGTTTGGCTGCTTGCTGGGCTTCTGTAAGATTTAAAGCTGTCGCTTCAGAGCGAACACTTTGAAGCTGAAGCCATGTCTTTGCGAGCGCGGGTTTCTCTATTGCGTGGTCCGCTGCCCAGTTCATGAGCGTGTCGGCGAACGCATTAAGGCTGGTGGCGCTGGATGACGCTGTTTCGATCGCACTTGCAACAAGATTAGGATCGGGCTTCGGTAGTGTCTTCACCATCGCTCTTGCCGCGCTGGCTGCCCTGCCGCCACCCCCCTCTGTCAGAGCGAGACCGTATCCGGGGCGCCCTTGGGAAAGCTCAAGAGCAAGCGCCTCGCCGTTGCCAATCAGAGCGAAGACGTCTTTGACTTGGTCGTCTCGGAGCCGGGACAGGCTCAAAGTCTGGCATCGAGACCGGATCGTTGGCAAGAGCGGCTCAGTGCCATGATCGATTAGAAAAAGGACGGAATTTCGGGGCGGCTCCTCAAGCGTTTTCAAGATTGCATTGGCTCCTGAGCGGTTCGCGTCATCGATGGCGTCAACGACGCCAACCCGCCAACCCGCAAGAGCCGGACGCAAGCTGAAAAAAGCGTTCAAGTCTCGAAGTTGGTCAACGCTAATGTCCTGTTTGATTTTTCCGCGCTCATTCACCTCTCGGCGGACCCATTTTAGATCAGGATGGCTACCCGATAGGATTTTTTGTATGACTGGATCGCTCTCATCCGCGTTCGGGCTATCGGCACCTAGAAGCACAGCACATAGCCTTTGAACCAGTCTGGACTTTCCAATACCGGATGGACCTTTAATTAGCCAACCATGGTGAAGCCGATTAGACGCCCTCGCCTCGAGAAACCGCGTTTCAGCTTGGTCGTGACCTATTAGTGGGAGTGCTGGCTTCATCCTGCGCTAAATCTTTGATCGATAACTGCGAGGCTTTCTTTCAGAACATTTTCAGGGCTTTGCAAAGCGTCAATCACCACACACCGATCTGTATGGGTGTCAGCAATATTCAGAAAGCGCCGGCGTACTTTATTGTGAAATTCAAGATCTCTGGCTTCGAAGACATCGCTCAGACCCCGGTCTGAGCGGCGATCAAGCAAAGCATCAGGAGGTCCATCGAGTATCAGAGTAAGGTCAGGTTGTGTCTCCCCGATAACATTGCGTTCCAAGGCATCGAGCAGATCGTCAGGCGCACCGTCAATGCCCTGATAAACGCGTGTGGAGTCGGCAAAGCGATCACACAAGACCCAATGCCCTGCGCGCAATGCAGGTCGAATTTCCCGCTCTAATAGGTCGTCACGTGCCGTATGCATCAAGAGAGCGAGCGCCATTCCGCTAAAGTTATAGTTTTCGCGCTTTTTCAGAGCAAGCGATCTGACGTCCTCAGCGAGCGGTGTCCCTCCAGGTTCTCTTACAGTCAGGACAGTGATCCCTTTTGATTGCAAACGCCCGACGAGGCCTCGCATAAGGGTTGACTTTCCGGTCCCCTCCCCGCCTTCAAGTGTGATGAACCGTCCTTTTGCGCTCACGCCTCACTGCCTTCAATCATCCGGCTTAGCCCTTCAATAGCGCGTCCAAGAAACCCTAATCTTTCAATACTTTCGGTCGCGATCAGTGGGACCTCGACATCGTCTCTTCCGTCTAGCGAGATGACCATTTTGGCAACTGTCTCGCCAGCGGTGATTGGGGCTTCTAGCGGCCCATTATAAACGATTTGCGTCGATCCAGTTTCAAAAGCGCGCTTATGAGCCACGATGCTGACAGAGTTCGCCATTCGAACACCGACGGTGCGCGCCTCACCCATCCAAACGTCCAACTCCGCTAGTCGAGCATCAGCATTCGCAATCTCGCGCGTCTCAAAGGCTGAAAATGCGAGCCTCATCAAACGCTCAGCTTCTTGGGCACGTTCTGAGCTCGAAGAGAGCCCATTAATGACGATGATACGCCTCTCTCCATCACGAACAGCTGAGGCTGTTAGCCCGTAACCCGAAACGCTGAGATGACCTGTCTTAAGGCCATCTGCGCCATCCATCCGACCGAGCAGAGGATTGCGGTTCTGTTGAGTAATGCCGTTCCAAGTCATCTCAGGCTCAGCGTAATAGCTGTAATATTCCGGAAACTTGGCAATCTCCAGCTGGGCCAAGCGGGCGAGGTCTGCAGCGGAAATCCTGTGGCCCGGTGCATCCAATCCGCTTGCATTCTTAAATTGAGCACTGGTCAACCCCATGGATTGGGCAAGCTCCGTCATTTCGGTGGCGAATGCCTCTTCGGACCCCGATAACCCCTCAGCCAGGACGATACAGGCATCATTTCCAGACAGGACGATCACACCCCTTAGAAGGTCTTTGACAGTAACCTGTTCTCCAATCGAAAGCCCCATCGTTGACCCGCCGGTAGCCCAACCCCCTTTACGCCAAGCGTTCTCGCTGACCGTGAATGTATCATCGAGGTCGATCTCGCCGCGCTCCAAGCGATCAAAAACGATGTGGGCCGTCATCATCTTGGTCATGGACGCCGGGATCATCGGGTCCTCGCCATTCTTTGAGTACAGGATCTCACCGCTTTCGAAGTCCATGATCACGGCAAAATCAGCAGGCGTGTCGATGAGTTGCGCCCATGCAGACTGCACCAAAAGGGTACCCGAAAGGACCAGTAATCTAATCAGTTTATACACAATATGACCTCAAAACTTCGGCCCTTTTTCTGCAGGAGAAAAAGGGCCGGTTTGTGTCCAAGGTCAATGGACTTTCAGGAGTATGGGCGGCTGATTTTACCGCCGCGTTACAAATCCGTCCGCGACACCGGAATTTGAAAGCTGCACACGATGTGTTTCAGCTTCGCTGCGGGTCATGAACGGCCCGACGAGGACCCGGAAATAATCAGCCCCTCGAACGTTCGCATTCTCGATTTTCACGGGAAGGCCTCGGCCAATAGCGGCATCGAGATTTTCAGCATTACCGATATCTGTGAAAGAGCCAACTTGAATATAGACATTGCCACGCCCTTGTGTGCGAGGTGCCGGAGCTGCTGCGTCCATTGGATCAGGAA
>JBCCDF010000042.1:0-14638 GCA_039030935.1 Pseudomonadota bacterium
GAAATTGGCGGGCTGAATGCAGATCAATTCATCACGCCGAGCCTGTTCACCTATCCAAATGCGGATGGGATGGACATTCCGGCCTTCAAATACGTTCCAGAAGGCGAGGGACCCCATCCGGTGATTATCCAAATCCATGGTGGACCTGAAGGGCAGTCACGACCCGGCTTCTCCACAACCTACCAATACTGGGCCTCAGAGCTTGGCTTGGCTGTTGTCGTGCCGAATGTGCGTGGCTCGTCGGGTTATGGCAAAACCTATGTCTCTATGGACAATGGGATCAATCGGAAGAAATCGGTTGAGGATATTGGCGCGCTTCTCGACTGGATCGAGACTCAACCCGACCTCGATAAGGATCGCGTCATTGTCTATGGTGGCTCGTATGGTGGCTATATGGTGCTGGCGTCTATGATTGATTATGGTGACCGACTGGCTGGTGGCGTGAATATTGTCGGGATTTCCGACTTCAAGACCTTTCTGGAGAATACGAAAGGCTATCGCCGTGATTTGCGCCGGGCCGAGTATGGCGATGAGCGCGACCCAGAGATCGCGGCGTTCTTTGAAGAGATTAGCCCGTTGAGAAATGCCGATAAGATCAATAAGCCGATCTTTATCATCCAAGGCTTTAACGATCCGCGTGTGCCCTACACCGAAGCCGAGCAAATCCTTGAAGCTGTAAAGGAGAATGATGTCGAGACATGGTTCCTAATGGCGATGGATGAGGGGCATGGCTTCCGTAAGAAATCCAATCGCGATTTCCAGCGTGAGTCTGTTACGTTGTTTCTTCAGGATGTGCTTGGCCTAGACTAGGTGCTTGCCGAGGACAGATGAATTCTGTCCGTACACGAAAGCTTGATTTGCACTGCGCCCGTCTTCAGGCAGAAGGCGGGCGCAGTCAGTTTTAGAGGTCTCCATGTCGGATAATTCAACCGTCCCAGCCGAACATGTTTTACGCGAAAAAGGCTGGTTGCCTGATGGCACGCGCGTCGCTTCGGTCGAGAGTGCTGGGGCTGGAAACATGAACCTTGTCGAGCGGGTACGCTTTGAAGATGGGGTATCTGTGATCCTGAAACGCTCGCGGCCATGGGTTGAGAAGTATCCCGACATTCCGGCCCCGATTGAGCGCGCTAGCATTGAAGCGGCGTTTTATGAAACCGTTTCCGGAACATCGGCGGGTCGAATGATGCCAGCCCTTCTGAACCATGACGGCGCAGATGCATGCAGCGTATTCGCTGATCTTGGAGCGGGCCGCGATGGCATGGGACTTTATGCTGGTGAGACATTGCCCATTGAACAGCTTGATGCGGTTGCGAGGTGGACGGCTGACTTACATGCGATTGAGGTGAGCGATGAGATGCGGGTCGCATTTCGCAATCAGGCGATGCGGGCGTTGAATGCGCTGCATATTTTCCAGTTTCCGCTCGATCCTGACAATGGCTTTGACCTCGACGCGATTACACCGGGACTACAAGCCCTTGGAGATGAATTGAAAGCCGATCAGGCGTTTTGCACAGCGGTGGCTGAGATTGGTGAGCTCTATCTGCGAGGGCAGGGGATGCCGGATGAAGCTGTCCTGCTACACGGTGATTTGTATCCGGGCAGTTGGCTCACCACAGAGGCAGGCCTCTTTGTGATTGATCCTGAGTTCTGTTGGGTTGGGCCACCGGAATGGGATGTCGGTGTGCTAAGCGCGCATTTGCGCTTAAGCGGCCAGCCAGAGACGCATGTGGATCGACTGATCTCTACTTATGATCGACCGCTTAACCGCGCACTGCTCGATCAGATTAGCGGGATTGAGATGATGCGGCGGCTGATGGGTGTGGCGCAGCTACCGCTTGAGATTGGACTAGACGAAAAGACAGCTCTGCTGGATGAGGCGCGTCGTCTGGTTATTGGTGACACGCTCTGATGCGGCGTGTCTGGATTGATACCGATCCCGCGATCACATCGGGCAATGGCGAGGTTGATGACGGGTTTGCCCTGTTGCAGGCGTTTGCGTCGCCAGAGTTCGACATTGTTGGCATTTCCGCGGTGTTTGGGAATACTGAGATTGAGAAGACCCACGCCATGACGCTCGAGATTGTCCGACGCGCCGCGGTTGATATCCCGGTCTATCGAGGACACGGCGTTGAGGGCGCGCGGGGAATGTGTCCGGCGGTCGAGGGTCTTATTGCGGCTTTAGAAGCAGGTCCATTGACGATTATCGCGCTTGGTCCGCTTACGAACATTGCAGCCGGTTTGAGCCAGCCGGGTGTTCGACTAGACCATGTTGAGGAAATCGTTTTCGTCGGTGGGCGCCGGATTGGCCTGGAGTTTCGTGCCACGCTGGATCAGGACAAGCCATTTCGGGATATGAATTTTGAACTGGATGCTAAGGCAGCCGAGGGTTTGCTTGCGCTTAGCGTGCCGATGACATTGGCGGGTTGGGAAGTTAGCTCGCAGATGTGGCTGAGCGCCGATGATCTGGAGTTGCTGCGTTGTGACGGGGCGCCCGTCATCGCGTGGTTATCGGAGATGTCAGGTGACTGGCTAAGCAATTGGGTCGAGACGTTTAAAGCGCCAGGGTTTACGCCCTTCGATACACTGGCTGTGGGGTGGTTGCTTCGCCCTGACCTATTTGAAGGCTTTACGGCACCGGCACGGATTGAACACACGCCTGAGCGTCCGCTCTTTCATGTCGATGAGGGCCTTAGAGGGCACAACGTCAGATACCTTCGAGGCGTCGATAATCAGGCATTTCGTGCTGATTTGATGGAACGACTTAGCGGGTTTCAAATGGGATCGACGCCATAAGAGCCATGACTTCTGCTCATTTTCACCGGTATGACTAAGGCTCCGATAAACCTAGCGCCTTATGATTACCTGATAGACCGGGCCGGCGGCGATGCGATTTGAAGACTTTACGACAGCACTGAAAAAGGATCGGCCTATGCAGATCGCCGTGATCGCGTTCGTCATCGTTGGACTGAACCTCATCGGATCTATGGGCGGTACAGCACGCGATAAGGGTGCAACAAGTCGCATGTCCTGTGATACGCCGCCCGCTCGTGTGACGCGTCAGGCTGATAGAAATCCAGTTATCCTCCGGCTACCCGCCACAAAGCAGGAGATTGAGAGAGCCGTCATTGCGAATATTATCGATCGTCCAGTGTTTGTTTGTGACGAAAATCAAAACTGGTACCAGATGAACCGCCCTGAAGGCGACGTCAGTGGCGAGGAGCTTGCAGACACACTACGGAAAGTCTCAAAACTTGTCTGCGAAGAAGCCGATTTTGACTCCACTGCTATAGGCATACCGGATATGACTGAGGATCAGCGGCGGATATTTTGTGAGGCCGTTCCAGACGTCACGGGTACGCGTTAAAGAGACGATTATAGGCGTTAGCTGAGCGCTTTTGCCAGATCGTCCATATAGCTTGCGAGGGTCAAGTCGAGATCCGTGACTCCATCTGCATCATGGGTTGTGAGCGTCACCTCGACACGGTTGTAGACATTGAACCATTCGGGGTGATGATCCATCTGCTCGGCTTTTAGCGCCGCGCCAGACATGAAGGCCCAAGCGGTTTTGAAGTCGGCGAATTTGTAACTCTTGCTGATCGCGTCACGTCCGCCAGTTACAGCAGCCCATCCTGACAGCTTCACAACAGCGACGGCTGCCCCCACTTTTTCGCTCATTCTTCACGCTCCGTTTCAGCTTCATCTTCGCTTTCATGTACGAAATAGAGCCAGCGCCCATCCTCGGCAATAGCAGTCCGGACGCCTGGATATCCCTGACCGTTTCTGATCCGGGCTAGACCTTCATCCCCGACAAAATCGCGTAGGCGCGCACGGTCGCGGAAGCTGAGCCGCTCCGGTTGGAGCTCTTCGGGGTCAAGCGCGGCGAGGTCCGGCCAGACATACCAGACCTCATCACCGACTCTGCGCACGCCGTAGGGGCCGTCGAGTAGCGTTTGAAGACGTGCAAGGGGATCAAATCCCGTGCGGCGAAGCAGATCCCAATGTGTCCGGTGTCCCTGATTGGCAAAATTGGAAACGAAGGCGGGTTCTGCATTGGCGAGGCGGACAAGTCGGGTTAGCGAGTTGCGTGCGATGACCTCTCTCAGGGCCATGATCTTGGCGTCTGCGGCGTCTGAGAGTGCTGGCCTAGTATCGGCATCAACGGGTTCAATTTGCGTGATGGCCGGGGCTTCTGGGACGGATAGGCGCATTGTGGGGCCTTCAGTCTCTGCGGGCGCGCAGGCGCTTATTGGGCTCACGAGGAGGAGCAATAATAGCGCGATGCGCATTAGAGGTCGAACCCCGTCGCGTCTTTAAGGTCTGCAAGGATTTGATCAGCGTTCAGAGCCTTGATCGTGTGCATACCCATCGCGCGCGCTGGCTTGAGGTTGATCCCGAGATCATCGATGTAGATGCAGGCTGCGGAATCAACGTCGAGCGCTTCGCACATTAGAGCATAGATGCGTGGGTCAGGCTTCCGGATACCGAGCTTCGAACTTTCTATGACATGATCAAACAGGCCCAAGACATCTGCGACGGCGGACGCTTTAGCCGCGCTGCTGGCCATGCCTGCGCCTGTTCCGATGGGGGCATTATTGGTAATACAGCCCACTTTGACATGCGCTTTACAGGTCTTCAAAGCGTTGACAATTGAGGGCCTTAGATCACCGGATAAGAGAGCGAGCACGTCGCGGCCCGGGACTTCGTGACCTCTCGCCGCGCTTTCCTCTCTAAAAGCGACATCAAACCCCTCGGCATCTAGTTCTGAGCGTTCCAGTCGGGCCCATGCATTGGTGTCACCGTTGACGGCATTCACGCCGCGAATGAAATCCGCTGGTAGGCCTTTTTCGGCTTCATAGCGATTGAAGGCTTCGAAGGGGGAGGATGTCAGAACACCGCCAAAATCCCAGATGACGGCTTTGAGAGGATCAATCATCACTGAAATGTAGCGCAGGCATCAGTAGGCATCAATGAGGGTAAACCTGAGAACTGCGTGATAAACAACATGCTAAATCTGGCGTGGGTTTGGCTGGGCAGAACTCGATTGCGGCCTATCTGCGCGCATATGATCACACGTATTTTTTTAGGCCTTACGGCCATCATGTTTTTCGCGTTTGGCTTCTGGTCGATTACAGACCCTGTTGGAATGACTTCAAGCCTAGGCGTTGAAGCGGGCGGTGTTGCAGGCGTTTTTGAGATGCGCGGAGTGTATGGCGGGATTAGTCTTGGCGGCGCCATAATGTGCCTGCTGGGCGCAATCCGGTCGGGTTTGAGTTTTGCAGCGCTGTGTTTTGTCGCCACGTATATGGGCGGCTACATGATTGGGCGCGCAGCCTCCTTCATTGCCGGAGACAGCGCCCAAGCGTCGAGTTGGGGCTTTGCCGGGTTTGAGCTTGTCATGGCCCTCATCGCATTTGGCTTGCTGTTTTTAAGTAAGCCCCGGACATAAAAAAGCCCCGCGCAAGGCGGGGCTCTCTGAAATTCAATTTTTCAAATTGACTTAGAAGTTTTTGCGCAGCGTGACGCCGTATGTTGCTGGCGCGTTCGGGTAAGTGTTGACGCTGCCAGCTTGCGCAGTGGTTGGGAAACCTGATGTGAAGAACTCATCATCATTTATGTTACGACCCCAAATCGTGAGGTTGAGACCATCTTCCCAATCGAGACCGATACTCGCGTTTAGCGTACCGACTTCACGATCCAGACCTGTGATGTTGTCAACGACCTGAACTTCGCTCTCATAGACATAGTCAGCGCGCAGGAAGCCGCTCAGCGTGTCAGTGAAATCATGCGTGTACTCAGCGCCGAAGTAGAGGCTGGTCTCAGCAATTCCTGAAGGCTGCTGGCCTGAGAGGTCGCCGATACCGTCTTCGACGCCGTCAGCGAGATCCAAGTCTCCGCCGGTAATGACCGCAGCGTTTTGGAACTCATCATATTCTGGATCTTGCAGAATACCCGCAACGGTCAGAGCGAGGTTGCTAACCGGGAACCACGTCGCATCGAATTCGAGACCGATCGTTGACTGCTCGCCTGCATTTGCGAGGACGAAGCCTGTGCCAGAGAAGATAGTGGACTGGAAGCCTTCAATCGTCTGATCAAACACCGCAACGTTCAAATTGAAGTTGCTGTAGGACAGTTTCGCACCGAGTTCGAAAACTGTGGTTTCTTCCGGTCCCGCAAAACGCGTTCCTGAATTTCGGTTTGCTGGAATAAGACCAGCGGACGACAGTGCTGCCTGATCGGCCGGGAAGAAAGAGCTATCGCGTGTCAGGTTCCAAGACGAAGCCTTATACCCTGTCGCATAACTACCGTAGATGTTGATATTGTCACTGACATCATAAGCAAGACGGGCTGTAACAGTAACTTTATCATCACTTGTCGAGCCATCTTCAACGCTGTTCGGAAAATCAACGAATGGAGGCAGGAATTGCAAATCTGCAAACTGGCCTGCAATCGCAGCCGCTGTTCCGGCCTGAACACCGCCCTGAATGGCAGCAACTGTTGCAATAGAGGTTGGATCACCAAGAGCGGCACCACCGAGTAGAGCCTGGTAGGTTGCCAAGTCGACACCCGGGACCCCGCCAGTGGCCACTTGGCCGAGTGTGATGTCTTCAACGCTTGCACCCGCCAGAGCTTGAATGGCTGCTGGGTTGTTGAGAAGTGTTGCTAGGTCAAGGCTGGAGAAAACGTCGGTGTTATCAACACGGCCTGTCACGTCTTTTTCATCATTGATGTAGGCAAGGCCGAGCGTTGCCGTCAGATCCTCGGTCAAGCGATAGTCAACCTGCCCGAAAGCAGAGAAACTCGTATTGTCCTGCTCAAAGAATTCCGTTGACCCTGTGCCTTCAGCGAAGAATGTTCCCGGTCCAAAGCCGAGCAATTGCTCAAGCCCTGCAAAGGTTCCCGGTGTTCCGGCAAGAAAGTCCGCATAGGCCTGGAATTGTGGGCCAAATTGAATGTCACTGACGAGATCGACGGTTTCATCAAAGTAGAACACGCCTGCGAGGTAATCGAACTTGTCTGTCGTCCCTGCAAGTCGAAGCTCGTGGGTAAACGTGTCGATTTCATAATCGAGGAGGTTTGAGTTGGTCAGTGCGGCGTCTGTAAAATCAGCATCAGCGTTGCTGACAAGCTCCTGATTACGCAGTGAGCCAATGTAAGTGACTGTGCCGAAATCTGTTTCATAATTCAGCTCTGCTGAAATCCCGCCATTCGAAATTTCGTTGGTTGGATCTTGGTCAGTTGCGGCTGTAAACCCAAACGGATCGCTAATGACACCGCCGCCAAGGGCTGTAATGGCGGCTGATGTTGGGCCGTTGAAGACGTTTGGTGCATAGCAGCAGATTTCGTCCAGTTCGTCATAATCTGCGATGATACGGATTGAGAAATCGCTGTTTGGTTCATAGAGAACCTGTCCCTTAATCCCGAAGCGATTGCGGTCGTTGAGATCGGTCCCTGTTGCGATGTTATCGACATAGCCGTCGCGCTCATTGTAGCTGCCTGAAATCGCGAAGGCGAGATCCTCTGAAATTGGGCCAGTTAGGCGGCCTTTCAGAATGCGCTGGTTGAGATTGCCAAGTGTGCCTTCGACTTGCCCACCGAAGTCAAACTCCGGCTCCATAGTGACGACATTAATGACGCCCGCTGAAGAGTTCTTACCGAAAAGGGTCGACTGCGGTCCGCGCAGAACTTCAATTCGGGAGACGTCAGCATAGTCAGATAGGCCGCCTGCTGCACGTGTTCTGTAAACGCCATCGATAAAGACAGCGACTGAAGGTTCAACGCCGATATTGTTGCCGCCATTCCCGAAACCACGGATGAGGAAGGTTGAGTTACCGGACTGCTGGAGCTGCGATACGCGCAGCGATGGTACAACAGACTGCAGGTCAAGAATGTCTGTGATCTGGGCGCGCTCAAGGACGGTATTATCGACGACGGATACCGCGATCGGAACATCCTGCAGAGTTTGCTCACGTTTCGTCGCTGTAATGGTGACTGTGTTCAGGGTTCTGGTTTCAGCTTCTTCTGCGTCTTGAGCGGAAGCGAGACCAAAGCTGCCTGCCATAATGGCGCTAAGGCCAACACTGAGTGTTAGAGCTGATTTAAGACCGAGGTATTTTTTACGCATCTGACGTTTCCTGTTTTAGTTTGAATGCACAAAATTCTAAGTTCTGTTTTGCATGACCCAATAGTTGGAATCGGGCGCGGGACAAGGCGTTGTGAGCATGTCTTGAGCAGTAACTAGGGCGGATTACCCTAACGTCACATAAACGTGATCAAAAACACGAAGCCCCACCACATTGGCGGGGCATCGATAAGAGATTTTGCGCTCAGATTAGGCTGACTCAGAGGTCTGCCCTCATGCCCTAAATCATGGGCTGCCCGGCTTAGTTGACGCCTTGTCCAACACCGCCGTCGAAGACAATTGCTTCCCCTTTGATTTGACCCAGACGCTCAACTTGGCGCTGAACCGGTTTCATGACCGTGCGTGTTTTCGGGACGCATGTTTTGGTCTTGAGCTGGCCTTCGATGAGCTTGATACCCGGACCATGACGACGCAGCAGAGAGCGCTCATTACAAGAGCGTTGAGGGATCTGCACCTTACATGACAGATTGCCGCCAGCGCTGTGAACTAGAGCCTCACCCTTATTACAAGAGAAGGTCTCGCCATGTGCGAAACTGGCCTTTCCATGGTCGACTTTACCAAGTGTCACTTGCATGCTTGTGCCAGCCATGCAGCGGAACACCTCACCGTGATAGTGCGAAGAAATCTTCTCAGTGCCAATCACCTGTGAAGCTGGGTGTGGGGCGCCTTTATCGTCAATACAAACAGCCTGAACCGGGCGACGCACGGTTTGAACCGAAATCTGCTCTTCACAGAACTCTTCTGTTGTCGCGACGTTTTCGGTGATGGTTTCGATAACATTGCCTTGAAGATTCAAAGCGCCAATCGAAGACGGTGAGACGCCGGGTGTTGGGAAGAAGCCACCGCCTCCGCCACCGAAGATAATCGTCTCTCCACCAATCGTCTGATTGTTTCTAACAATGCTGCGATTATTGATGACGATGTTCCCTTTATTCAGCGTGAAGTTGCCCTGATTGACAGTGACGTTCGGTCCAGAAACGTTGACGCCTGGCACAACAACGTTGTGGCCCTTAGGGCCTTTGCCACAGCACGGGGAGCCGCCTTTATCGGGGCCTCCCATCGGACCTTTGCCGGGTCCGCCCATCGGACCGCCCGCATAGGCCATGCTGCCCAGTGTAATGAGAGCCAGAGCACCTGCCCCAGCGATGAAAGTGTTCCGTGTTGATACGGTCATTGGGTATCTCCCTGACATTTCGATGATTTATAAGCAGGTTCCATGCCGAGTTTCGCGTATCCGGTGAAAGCCATCGGTGTATGCGGGATGTCTTCGCGCAGCAGGCGAGCCAGAAACTGGCGCAATCATTGCGAGTATCGATCTCAACTAGGTTCAACACTGTGTCGAAACGCTTCGGTACACAGAAATATATAAAGAGACATCGCATGAAGGCACTGCCGCTACACCCGAATACAAAGCTCCTTTTGAAGGCCTGGCAGCGTCTGGATGATCCTTTGGCGCAAAACAGTGTCAGCCCTTTGACCCATAATCACCCTGATCTGATCAACGCTCTGTTTGTCCTTGAGCGCAATCATGACGGCTTGTGGGTGTTTAGGAATGCTGGCCGGACGCTCGAAACCTATTTGGGGCGCGTGCTCAATGAGCATGACTTTATTCCGCTGTGGACGGGCTATGATAAGGACATGATCTCCGCCTTCCTTGGCTCGGTTCTTCAGAACAGGCTGCCCGGTATTGTCCAAGCCAGCGGTGAGACACTGACAGGCAGCGCTGTCGGTGTCGAAATCTCGTTCACACCGATTGGGCGTCACATGATGCCAGCACAACACGCTGACCGACTTCTCGGCCTGTATCAAATTCTCGGGTCGAATGCTGAGCTGCAAGGACGGCCCGTTTGGCGTCACCGCCTCACAGCGCTTCATCCGCCGGTGGCCAGAGATGGCTCGCCGCATCTGAAATTGGTCGCCAATAATAATTAGCATTGCCAAGCCATAGGCGTAACATTGCCCGTCAAAGGTGACTTGAGATTCCTGTGATCCGGACCAGTTAGGCTGCAAGGAGATCTTTCATGGCAATAATGCTCTACGGTCTTAAAAATTGTGACACGTGTAAGAAGGTGACCAAAGCGCTCGAAGCCGCCGGTCACAGCGTTGATTTTATCGATATTCGCGCCGAAGCGGATCTCACTGCGAAGGTGCCGACATGGCTAGACGCGGTCGGAGCCGATACTTTGATTAATCGTCGGTCAACAACGTGGCGCAATCTGTCCGAGGCTGACCGCGACAGGGAAGCAGAGGCTCTGCTGATCGAGAATCCCACCCTGATTAAGCGACCCGTGATTGAAGCAGGCTCGGCCGTTCATGTCGGATGGACAAAAGCGGTGCAGGACGTTGTGCTTTAACCGGGCACGATCGCTGCGATCAGCCTTGGGCCTTTTGTAGAGATCGCGTCAGCGAGTGCATCATCAAACGTTTCAGCGGTCGTTGTCTCAATCGCTGGCACGCCCATACTCTGCGACAGCTGGACCCAATCGATATCCGGTCCACCAATCGACAGCATGTCTTTTGCGGTCGGCCCCGGATTGCCCGCGCCTGTACGATAGAGCTCGATATTGAGAATGCGATAGGAGTGGTTCACAAAAACGATGATTGTGACATCTGCGCCTTCGCGGGCCATGCTCCAGAGCGCCTGATTGGTGTACATTCCGGCGCCGTCCCCGCTGATGCAGATGACTTTCCGGTCCGGCGCAGCAATCGCGGCACCGAGCGCCAAGGGCATCCCCTGACCGATGGCACCGCCTGTCAGCATCATCCAATCATGGGCACGCGCCGTCTGGGTTGGGAGGTAACACATCAAGCCGTTTGAGACGCCGTCATCTGAAACCAGCGCATTGTCTGGCATATGCCGCGCCAGACTTTGGCCAACGGCTTGCGCGTTCAAAGCGCCTGTCGGCTTTTCCGGTAGTTTCAGGACCTCGGCGTTTGCGCTCTCGGTTGCCTGAAGCGCATCAGCGAGGGATGCCAGCGTCTGAGCGCTGTCGGTTTCATCGCCGCCAAGGTCGAGTGTTTCGCAACCTTCCGGGACAAGAAGGCTCGGCTTGCCCGGATAAGAGAAGAAGGCGACGGGCAGGCTGGTGCCTGCGACAATCATAAGGTCGCTACCCTCAAGATCGGCCATAGCGCCCTCAGCAAAATACTGCATTCTTTCAGGCGCAAAGACGCCTGCGCCGCGTCGCATCTTGGCGTAGAACGTGTCGGTCAGGATACGAATGCCTTTGGCTTTCAGGCGTGCTGCGGCTGCGAGGCCTGTTTCACTCAGCGCGGTTCCATTCATCACGATGATCGGGGCGCTCGCTGCTTCGATAGCGGTTGCAGCGGCTTTGATCCGATCATTGGACACGGTTTTGAGAGGGTGCGGCTCGATGCGTCTGCCTTTCTGTCCCCCTTCGAGCCAGGCGCTGTCGGCTGGCAAGAGCAGCGAGACAGGTCCGGGTCTTGGTGCAAAGCTGGCGGCATAAGCCTCACTCGCGAGAGCGCCGGTGGTCTCGACACGATCGGCGGATTTGATCCAGCTTGAATTTGGCCCGGCAAGCCCAAGGATATTGGATGTCAGCGGGGCATCATATTTGAGATGAGGCACAGCATGATCCCCGATCACATTGATCATGGGTGAATTTGCACGCCCGGCATTGTGGATGTTTGCACCTGCATTGAGGTAGCCCGCGCCGAGGTGCAGAAGCGTCATGGCGGGTTGTCCTGAGACCCGTGCAAAGCCATCCGCTGCGCCGGTAGCGACCCCTTCAAACAAGCAGAGCACGGAGCGTATGCGCGGCTCCTTATCTAACGCCGTCACAAGATGCATTTCAGATGTGCCGGGGTTGGCAAAGCAGGCTGTGACGCCATTATCAGCGAGTGTGCCGACAAGAGCTTCAGCCCCTGTCATTTGAGGTGTCGTTTCGTCAGTCATGTGAACCCCTTAGCGCTTTCGCTGGCAAGCGTAAGACCTGATACAAGGTTTTGGCAGGGGGCAGCCAAACAAAAACAGGATGAAGACACGCAAAGGGGGGCGCGTCTGTCATCCTGCTTCGGTCCGTAGACAAGCCACAAAGGGGATATGGCTACCATAGGATCATAAGAAGCCTATAGCTCTCACTACATGAGGGAGCGCATCCATAAACACAAGTTTTCGCGGGCTGATTTAGTTCTTTTTGTCGCGGTTTTTTGATCAAATACAGAATAGGGTATCGTTACGCTCATGCGCGTACAGATCTGTAATATCTGCCGCACGTAGCGCTTGAGCCTTGTTTTGATTGATATACCCCTTTTCTGTGATCTCGCCTGCATCCGGTTGTGGGGGTGTACTGAGTAATTTTATGCCTGAAACGCGCGCAGACGTATTGGGGTTTATTTTATTGTGTTTGGTGAGACCAACTTCGACAGCGGCGCGAACATCAGGGTGGTGAATGAGTTGATCAAGCGGCAGGGCGTCATCGACGAGACGCTGGCAGTAGGTCTCATTCAGGAAACCCAAAAGACGAATGTCGCCGCGATTAAGCCCGCAGACCACGACATCTGAGAGCGCTCCGTCTACGGCTTGGACAATTTGGACACGCAGTTTTCCAGCACTGACCCATGTGCCATTGGCGAGTTTGAACTCCTCAGCTGTCCGTCCATCAAAAGCGAGACCTCTGTTCGGGGCATTCGGGTCTACAAAGCGTACAGCGTCGCCCAAGCGATAAAAGCCCTCATCATCAAAGGCTTCTGAGGTTTTGGTCTCGTTGCGATAGTATCCCGGTGTCACGTTCACGCCTTTGACGCGTAGTTCTTGTTTTTCCCCGTTTGGAACAAGTTTGAATGTGTTGCCGGGCAGGGGCAGGCCGATCAGGCCCATCGTATCATTCGGCCAATGGACGTTGCTGGCGGTTGGCGCTGTCTCCGTTGCGCCGTATCCTGCCGAGAGTGAAATACGCTTTCCCGTTTCGCGCACAGCGACGGTCTGAATGCGCTCATAGATATCCTGACCCATAGCCGCACCGCCATAGGCCATCGAAATCACCTTTGAGAAGAAGGTCTTCGCTAACAGGTCATCGCGCTCAAACTCGGTTGCGAGAGCCGCCCATGCTGCGGGTACAGTCGTGTGCTGAGTGACCGCCACTTCGCGCATATTACGGATCATTTCTGGCAGTCGCGCTGGCGTCGGTGCGCCCCAGTCAATATAGAGCGTACCCCCCCAATCGAGCAGATTGTGCAGGATCGCATTGGCCCCATAAGTGTGGCTCCATGGCAGGAAGTTACACATGATCTGAACGTCGCCACTGACTTCTGAGAGGCGTTTCTCATTCCAGACAGAGCGGATCATCTTTGCATTGGCTGCGATCATTTCATGCGTATTGATGACGGCCTTTGGTTCCCCTGTTGAGCCCGATGTGAGCATGTATTTCGCAACAGTTTGCGGCGTTAGGGCATCATAGGCATGGGAGACGGAGTTTCCGCCGGGTTCTGCGAAATCCTCCATCGAGGCGCAGTTATAGCCATTGGGCGCATGTCGCGAGTAAAGGACCAAGCGGTTACCGACGCTCATACCGTCGAGGCCGCGCTGATATTCGTGCCCATCCTCGACATAGATATACTTAGGCTCAACCAAGTCATCGACATAGTTCAGGCGCGCGAAGTCTTCGCTGAGGAGGGCGTAGGCGGGGGTGACTGGGACGACGGGACAGCCTGCCAGCATGGCGCCATACATGATCAGCGCGTGGTCAATCGTGTTGCGTGACAGGATCATCACAGGCGCATCCGGGCCTGCTGCGTGATTGAGGAAGCCTTGGGCCAAAGCCTGCACGCGGGCCCATGCTTCGCCATAGGTCAACTCTTGCCAACCGTCTTTCGATGACTCGATGGGATCACGTTGGGCCAGCCAAAGCCGGTCAGGCGCGTGCTCTGCCCAGTATTTGAGCGGGGCCAGCATATGCTCAGGATAATCCTTGAGGGGCTGCCCGTTAGATAAATAGATTGCGTCACCGCGCTGTTCGGTCACCATCTTTTGCGGCAGGTAGGGGACTTCTCGAAACGGGATATTCGCGGTGTCGCTCATGGATATGCCTTATTCCTGTTTGTCTGTGTTTGGCACATCGCCGCTGCGCGACCAAAGGTTTTTATGACTTAGTTGCTAGAGCTGCGCGCAGATCACTTAGTCTAACCGCGCGGAATACAAGTGCGGCGACAGCATAGGCGAGCATTCCAAAGAGAATGAAGGCGAGTGTCTCAACGAACTTGCCGAATGGAATGAAGGCCTCGAGCTGAGCTTGCTGGTTCAACACAAATAAGAGTGCTGCACCCATGGTCAGGCTTGCGAGGGTGACCGATAAAAGACGTGTGGCCAACCGTGGACCGGGTCTGTACCAGCCACGCTGTTTGAGGCCAAAGAAGAGAAGGGCCGCATTGATCCATGCAGCGATGCTTGTCGCGATTGCGAGGCCGGGAAATCCGGGGTCTCCCATTGATCTGAACCAGACGAAAAGACCTGCACCTAAGACTGTGTTCAGGGCC
>JBCCDF010000043.1:0-14588 GCA_039030935.1 Pseudomonadota bacterium
CGGATGATATTTTCCTCATTGACCAGCCACACAAAGCACGGCTTGCGGCTATTTTTGTCCCAGACAATTAGCCTATCTAACCCACGATAATTTCGAGTGAAATCAACTTGGGGTTTGATCTCGGCCATGACCCTCATGTCTGGGTATCTGAGGTCGAAAGTGATGATCTGTAAGTCTTGCTCGGGCGTAATCTCCGCCAAGCATTCCTCTCGTTCCGGATCAATTATAGGGGCTGGAAGCGTTTCTAGCGAAACTTCGATCAATGCCATTCGACCGATGCTTTTGAATTCACCAGGCAAAAGTGAACCCGATCCGTCGAAATCCATAACTTTGAAAAGCACCCCCTTTTCATGATTAAACTCTGAGAAGCTAAGCACGCCGTCCCCGTCGACATCGAAGCGTGCAAAGGCAGCCCCGGCGTCCATTGGCTGAAGCGCCTCAACTCTCTCTGTGCTGGTCGAATTATGTCCTGATGAGAAGCCCAAAGAAGAGACAAACGCCCCAAACGCCAATGCCATCCCAGCGACCGCGAATTTGCCTCTATTCCGCATCGCCATCGCCCGCAAAGCCGCCATCCCATCACCCACACGATCAGAATCCGCCCGACGAATATAGCGCCGAATAAACCGCCTTATGACATCAGAGGGTGTTTCACCGCTGCTCTCGCAGACCGATTGGAACGATTCCTTATCCGCATGGGATAATCGGACCTCCAAGCGCTCGCTCTTTTTACTCATCTATAAAACGTCCCGACATAGCGTCGTCACGCTTGCCTAAATATCAGGCAACCTCAAGCAAAATGAGCCCCGTACGGGACCAAAATCATGTACGGACAGTGGCAGACTTTAAAACCAAAGGCAGGGCTTCTAAGGCGGATTATGCCAATGCCTCCCCAAACCCTTCCGCCGAACACCGTCCGCGCTCATATCATGCCGGGCCTGCCGGACCTGCGCGTAGAGGATCATCTTCGCCCGGCCATGATTAAGCGCGATTGGATGGACGCGATCCCGCAGCAATATGTTTATCGCTGCATTCCACTGCTCGCAGCCAACACGATGGGCTGGGAGCTTCTCAACCCCACCACAAGTCATGTGAGTTGGTCAGGTGGAGATCTAACAAACACACTGACAATCCGCACCGAAGGACAAAGCCCGTTTTCCGCTGGATCACACTTTGGCACCGGTATTGTGACTTGGTATGTCCCTTTCCTTTTCCGCACATCTGCTGATCTCGGTCTGATTGTGACCGGCCCCGCTAATCATGGGCATAATCACGCGGTTCCACTCGATGCCTTTATCCGCACTGACTGGCTGCCTTTCCCATTCACAATGAACTGGCGGCTAACGGCGACGAACACAGAAGTCACGTTTAAAGCTGGTGAGCCGCTTGCCCGTATTCTACCCTTCCCCCTCGCCTTGATCGAGGACACTCAGCTGGAGGTGACCGATCTCGCCTCTGATCAAGGGTTCATGGCAGAGGTTGAGGCGTTTGGTCTGGCCCGACAACAGAATGTCGCCAAACAGCAGGCCGATGCACGTCGCGCGCAGGAAACAGGCGAACAACTTACCGGGGACGGCGTTTGGAATGCCCAATATGTTCGTGCAAAGGGAAATAAGGAGCGTGGTTTCGCACCGCACCAGACAATTTTTAAACCCAGTTTGCCAAAAGATCATCGAGGCGACCCCAAGTAACAGGTCATTGCTGATTACAGCGGCGTTAACCAAACGCTCTCAGTCCTCCCTTATTTTCGAGTAATCAGGGAGACTCATATGCGCCTCATCTTCGCTCTTCTTGCGATAGTGTGCCTTTCGGGCTGCATCGTCACTGCGCCCGCGAAAGCCGTTTACAACACAGCGAAGTTCACGGGCAAAGCCGTCTGGTGGACAGGCAAAGGCGTCTACCAAGTCGGGAAGATGACCGTTCACGTGGCTGACGGCGTGATGGACGGGACTGAGCGGGCTTTGCGGCTGACGATCCTCACCTCAGATGCGACCGGGTCAGTTGTGCGCACCTCGCGTGAAATCAGCGCGGCAGCACTCGACGCGGAACTCGCTGCGATTGAGAGGACGGGTAAGACAGCGGAAGTGTTTGTCGACGTCGTGCGATAAAGCGACCTTTACGCCTGCCTAAAAACCGCTACACCGCGCGCCATGACTGACACTGCGACCTATACCGGCCCAAAGCGCGTCCTGTCCGGCATTCAACCGACAGGCAATCTCCACCTCGGCAACTATCTCGGTGCCCTAAAGAAATTCGTGGATTTGCAAGTGGCTGGTTGGGACGCTTTCTATTTCATCGCGGATCTGCACGCGATCACAGTGCCTGTGGAGCCAAATGCGCTCGCGAACCAAACGCGCGAAATCGCTGCCGCCATGATGGCGTCCGGTCTCGATGCGGATAAATCTCCGCTTTTCGCCCAATCCAGCGTTCGTGCGCACTCAGAACTCGCTTGGGTTTTCAACTGCGTGGCGCGCATGGGCTGGCTGGAAAAGATGACCCAGTTCAAGGACAAATCCGGCAAAGACGCCGAACGCTCCAGCGTCGGCCTGTTTGACTATCCTGTCCTGCAGGCGGCCGATATCCTGATCTACAAAGCGACCCATGTCCCGGTGGGGAAGGATCAGAAACAGCACCTTGAACTCTCTCGACAGATCGCCGCGCGCTTTAATCAACAATTTAATGCGCCGGGCTTTTTCCCAGAGCCAGAACCCTTGATTGAGGGACCGGGCGCGCTCGTGATGAGCCTCAAAGACGGCACCAAGAAAATGTCGAAATCCGATCCAGCGGAAAATTCCCGCATCAACCTGATCGACGAGCCAGAGGTGATCGCAAAGAAGATCAAAAAGGCCAAAACCGATACGCTCGGCGATATGCCGGAGAGCGTGGACGAATTGGAAGCCCGCCCAGAAGTCGCTAACCTTGTCGGGATCTATGCCGCGCTGTCAGGAACGACGGATGAGGCGGTTATCGCTGAATATGGCGGCAAAGGCTTTGGAACCTTCAAACCAGCCCTTGCAGACTTAGCCGTCGCCCAGCTCTCCCCCATCACAAATGAGATGCGTCGCCTCATGTCCGACCCGGTCGAAATTGACCGCGCGCTCATCAAAGGCGCAGAAAAAGCCAATGCGGTTGCGGAACCCATCATTGCTGAGGTCCGCAAAACCGTCGGGTTTTGGCAGGTTTAGAAAATCGAAGATACCACCGCGCAGAGATGAAACTTCAGACAGAAAGCTATATGTCATCGTATAAACATTGACGCATCTACACGGATACTGAGATACAACCTCGTGCCCAAATCATCTGTCTTTCATCTAAAGCTCTTAGGGCTCGTTATCGGCGTGAGCCTGATTGTGTCAGCCTGCTCGCAGAGTACTGACCCGTTGAGCGTGGAAGGCTCCGCAGTTGAGGCGTCGACGCCGCCTCCTCCTTTACCAGAAGGCCAACAAACGGTGAGCTTTGAACGTCCGGTCTCCGCATCCACGTCAACCGGAGGCGCCGATGACGGCTCTGCACCCTTCTATTGGGGAATCAAACCCGGTGATCCCCTGCCAATCATGTGGCACGACCTGATGCCCGAAGGCGCCGAGGAAGAGCTTATTCGCCAACAAGAAGAATTCTATCGGATGCTGGAGCAGCGCTATATGGCAAACACAACGCGCCTCGCTGACGCTGCGAATGCGCTGGATTCGATCGAGGAAGGATCAGAACTCGATTACATGCCCCAATTCGGCACTTTCGACATCGTCGAAGACCTCAATGGCGAGTTGGTACGTATCCCCGGCTACATTGTTCCGTTCGACTTCAACCCGCAGCGTCGCCATGAAGCCTTCTTGTTCGTTCCCTATATGGGGGCCTGTATCCACACACCGCCACCGCCGCCAAACCAGATTATCTATGTCCGCGCTGACCCGTCTGTGCAGGTCAAGGATATCTGGCAGCCCTACTGGATTGAGGGAGAGCTCAAAGGCGAGGAAGTGCTGAATGAGACCGGCGACGCTGCGTATTCGCTGACCTTGCAGACGTTGGAATTGTATAATCCCTTCTGATCGATCTGGTTGATCTCGACAATCATGAGTAGCCAACAGCACCAATCCCATTCCGGCACAGCTTTACAAACAGTCTCCTAATAGCTTGTCCGAGAACCCGTCGAATTTTCATGAAAATAAATCTTCTAAGGTGAAACCGCCTTTAAGCCGCGTCCGGTATGGTTCGCTATGGCCACAGAAAGTGGTCAGAGCAAAACACTCAGAATGGTGGAAAAAATGGCGCAGAATGCACAGACGATCAGCGTGAAAGGTCCAGACGGACGCGCGCTGACCCTTGAAGATCTCCCGAAACCCGGTGTCACGCGGTGGGTCACACGCCGCAAAGCTGAAATCGTCGCTGCCGTATCAGGCGGATTGCTAAGCGAAGAAGACGCGCTCGATCGTTATGGTCTCAGTGCGGAAGAGTTCGCCGGCTGGGCAAAACTCTATAATATGCATGGGCGTAAAGGCCTGCGCACGACTAGGATCCAGCAATACCGCTAGACGTGATCTCAGGTCAGCAAATATAAACATTGCAAAAAAACGAGCGCGCATCCGCCTATTAAAGCGCCGTTTACGCGACCTGTCCTAAGCCTGATAAACTTCGACTCCAGGCAAGGGACGCGTTTATGAGCGCTCATAACCGACCGACCAATTTTCGACCCTTCGCCCTCGCTGCCATGATCGTGGTTGTGGGGGTTTTCGTTTTGCGCGCCATCGACGTATTCGGCGCGCCGGCACAAGCGAAAAGCTCTGGTTCATCTGAAGAGCAACACTTGGCCAGGCTGATCGAACCTTTTGTCGGATCTGATCGGGTTAGAACTTCTATTCAAACCTTAAGTGACAATCAGCGTATTTGGCTGATCCTCATCGATGGCCCAGTTGTCGCAGACACGTCAGCATCACCCTACAGCTCAGTCATTCAAGATGTCGTCAATGCGCGCGGATTTAATAGCGAGACGGATCAACTTCAAATCCTGCAGCAGCCTTTTGCGCAAAATCCTCTAAACGCTTTGACACCCTTTCAGATTGCAGAGTTCGGTGGTCTTGGCTTAGTCCTTCTCCTTTTATTGGCGGGCTCAATATCAAACCGAGGTGCGAGCTCCAGAGATGAAACACTCGACGATAATCGGCCCGCTTTGGCATCGCTTAGCTCAGAGCCCCAGGCTGATAATGATCATGCCATTCAACAAGCTGCAGCGGTCGCTTCAATTACACCGCAACGCTCAGCTGCGCTTATCCGCCGATGGATGCTGGAGGATCAAAGATGAACCTGCCTGCACGCTATGACCCGCCGCCTATGCCCTCAAGAAGTGCGCAGCTTATGAGAGCCCTCGGTCCGGATGCGGATGCGATTTGGAATGCTCTTTCGCCTGATGAAGCGGCCCGTCTCCGTTCTGAAATAGCCAATACAGACGACAGATCAGATACGTCAAAGACAGCCCGAACCTTCCTCACGGACATGGCGGATATACCAAATCATGCTGGCGGACCAACGGCCGATCGCCTTTCAACTCTAAGCGTTCAAAGGATCGGAGATGTCCTCTCTTTTGTGAACCAAGAAAGCCCGCAAGTGACGGCGGTTGTTCTCTCACTCCTGCCGGAGAAAACAGCAGCGGCGACGCTCCAATCTCTTCCAAAAGAGACAGCGATCCAGGCTCTGCATCGCCTAATGCACATTAAAGACCTTCACCCATCCGCAGTTGAAGCCGTTGAAGAAGCCTTCGAAGCCCACACCAAGTCGAGCGCAACACCGAGCCATGGATTGGATCGTCTGGCTGGGATTATGAACATGGTCGATAGTGCGACCGCGCCGCTCTTAATGGCTGGACTTGACGATATAGAACTCGGCAGCGCAGAGCGGATTAGAGCGCTTATGTTCACCTTTGACGATCTCGCAAATCTTGATGCGGCCAGTCTGCAGACCCTGCTCTCGAGGACAGATCGAGCCATTCTGATTATCGCGCTTCAAGATGCGAAAACAGCCACTGCCGACGCCTTCTACCAGAATATGACCAGCCGTGCAGGCGAAGTCCTGCGCAGCGAAATCGAGAATAGCGGCCCGTATCGCCGTGCCGAGATTGAAGAGGCGCGTCGGGAAATTGCGGCCTTGGCCAAAAAACTGGCGAAGCGGGGGGACCTTCTCTCTGCATCACAGCCGGATCAGGATTTGGTTGAATGAAACGTCAAATCAAAACGCTGAAGACTTTCCCCTTTGAGCGGGACTTCAAACCCCCAAAGGCAACGGAAAATGAACCGGGCCAGATTGTTCTAACGCCCGATGAGCTTGCTGCGCTGATTTCAGAAACCCGAGACAGCACAGCGAAATTGGTTCGCGATGAAACCCTAAGCCTGCATGCCCGCGAAATGAAAACCCGCATTCAAGACTTACGATCTGCACTTGAGCGTGTCTCTGATCTGGCAGCGCATTTACAAACCGCATCTCTGAGCGAACAAGATCGCCTGGTCGCTTTGGAGAAAGTCCGCTATCTCGCATCGACTTTGGTGGACGGCCAAGCTGATCTTTTTCGCGATGACGAGGGTTGAAGCTCTAATCTCTTCACAAATCGGCAACCTTTCTCTTCGAACTTGATTTCAGGCAACTGATTCGGAATAGTCATCTCATGACAAATCGCGCACTGCATAACACGCTCCAAGACGCTCCAGTGCGGGTCGATATCGTACTCGGCGAGGCGAAACTCCCCGTCGAAGAGTTAATGGCGATGTCACATGGGGATATTCTCGCCCTTGATCGCGAAACGCGAGAGCAAGTTGATATCTATGTCTCGGATCGCCTTCTAGCACGTGGTCGATTGGTCATTGCAGATGGCCAGCTTGGCGTAACACTCAGCGAGATCATAGACCAAAGACGCGCCGCTTAGGCCTATAATACAGCGACTTATGCGCATCGCGATACCTTTTTCTACAATAGGCCATAGCACGCTAGTCTAAGCGCCAAAAATATCAGGCGTGGAAGCGTTCTACCGATTTCTCGTACACCCAACGATCGCGATACTTATCAACAGGAAAATCTGTTAAAAGCTAACAAATCGAGAGATTCTGTTAACCAATTCGCTCGTAGGGTCACCACATCAACGTGGAGTTTCCATATGCGAATGAAGATGTTTGCCGCTGAGTCTCTTGAGGCTGCCAAGGCAATGATCTTTGCAGAGATGGGCGAGGACGCCATCATCCTGTCGGAGCGCGAAGTGCCCGGCGGTGTCGAGATCAGAGCGGCAACCGACAAGCTCGGCGGCGGGATGGTCCCGTCCATCGGCAACAATATTTCACGGCTGAGCGCGCCACCAACGCCTCGTCTGACAGACAATCCTCTTCGCAATCGCGTGCGCGATGCTCTGTTATGGCACGGTGCGCCTCAGCGCTTTGCTGAGCGAATTGCCGACGCTGGCTTCTCCGCAGACGTTCACCAGACAGAACCAACCCGCGCGATTGCTGCCGGATTAAAGAAGATCATAACCTGCCGCCCGATCACGCCGAGGCTGGAGCGCGACATTGTTCTCGTTGGACCTCCAGGCCATGGGCGAACAGCCGTCGCGGCCAAGCTGACACGGCGCGCTTCGGTGACGAAATCAGAGATTCTGCCTGTCGCCGCTGATCTTGATTATACAGCCGGTGGCGCACAGCTCGCAGCCTATCTGGAGCGCGAGCAGCACCAAATTAGAAGCGTTAGTACACCTGACGCGCTTTTCGACCTTTTAAGAACCATTCGTGAGAACAGGCAGCGCTGTGTCATTGATCTGCCGGCCATTGTCCCGTTCGATCAAGATGATCTGCAAAGCCTGCAGGATCTGCTCGCCGTGATCAAAGCTGAGCCTGTGCTTGTGATTAGCGCAGAGGGGCACCCAGAAGATCAGGCCGATATTGCGAAAGCCTTTGCCCGCTGCGGCGTCAAGCGCGCGATTGTCACGAAACTTGATGTCACGCGTCGCCGAGGCGGCATCGTTTCAGCTCTATCCAGCGCGGGAATGGCCTTTGCCCATCTCGCCGTCACACCTTTTATCGGCGGAGGTCTGATCCCAGCCACGCCAAATAGACTGGCACAACTCCTCACTGAGGACGCGCCAGCCCACGTCGCTTTGAGAGGGGCCGCCTAATGAGCTTCCTATTGCCAAAATCCTTGGACCGTCCTCAACGCAAAGCGCCGCAGCGCCGCGTCACGCCAGCCTCCATCATCGCGGTGGGCTCCGGCAAAGGGGGCGTCGGTAAGACCTTCATGTCGATCACCCTCGCCAGTGCGTTCGCACAGGCCGGTAAGAAGACACTTCTCGTCGATGGCGACCTCGGCCTTGCTAATGTCGATGTTCAACTCGGCATTGCACCTGATACTGACCTTGCTGCCGTCATCGCTGGATGGGTCGAGCTTGAAGATGCCGTCACACCCGTCGATGGTGGATCCGGACAAGGCGGCTTTGATGTCTTGCCAGGTCGCTCTGGATCGGGGGCGCTGGCTGAACTGTCATCAGAAGAAGTCGCTCGTCTCGCAGCCGGCCTCTCAGCACTCGCTCTACAGTACGATCAAGTCATTCTCGACCTTGGTGCGGGCATTGAAAACAATTGTATGCGCTTGGCCCGCGCCGCTGACAAAGTGGTGATGATCATCACTGATGAACCAACGTCCATGACCGATGCTTACGCCTTTATGAAAGTGCTGCGCGGCTATGCCCCGAGCGTCGAACAAGTCGTCGCAATCAACCAATGTGAGACCCGCGCGAGTGGTCAACGAACCTTTGAAGCCATCGCACGCGCTTGCCAGACCTTTTTAACCTTCCGCCCTGCCCTTGCAGGGACTGTGATGCGCGACGATGCCGTTCGCGAAGCTATTCGCTCGCAGCGGACGTTAATTTCTACAAATCCAAATTCGCAGCCGATTCAGGACGCGATCGCCATTGCCCACACGCTGCTAGAGAGCAGCGGACGGCCACTGGTTTATTAAGAGGTATGAACACGAAACCGTTTCGGGAGCGATTATTAAATCCTTGGTAACTTTAATTACCTAGATTCACAATGGTTAACGATACGACTAAACCCATAGCTAGACTGATTCGGGGAGCTAAAAATGAGAGTGTTGCTGATCGAGGACGACAATGCCGTCGCCCGCTCTATTGAACTGATGTTGAAAGCCGCGGGCTTCAATATCTATACGACAGACCTTGGTGAAGAAGGCGTCGATCTCGGCAAAATCTATGAATATGACATCATCATCCTTGATCTCTCACTGCCTGACATTTCCGGCTACGATGTCCTGAAGCAACTGCGCATGGCACGTGTAAACACGCCTGTTCTGATCCTGTCCGGTAATCCTGACATTGAAGCGAAGGTTAAGACGCTCGGCTACGGTGCTGACGACTACTTAACCAAGCCATTTAACAAGGATGAGTTGATCGCTCGTATCACAGCGATTATACGCCGCTCTAAAGGTCACGCTGAGAGCGTTATCCGCACAGGCGATATCCTCGTTAATCTCGACGCTAAAACAGTCGAAGTGGATGATGAGCGCGTTCACCTTACAGGCAAAGAATATCAGATGTTCGAGCTGCTCTCGCTGCGCAAAGGCACAACGCTGACGAAAGAGATGTTCCTCAACCACCTCTATAACGGGATGGATGAGCCAGAGCTCAAAATCATTGACGTCTTCATCTGCAAGCTGCGCAAAAAGCTGCAGCAGGCAACAGGCGGCGAGCACCACATCGAAACGGTCTGGGGCCGCGGATACGTCCTTCGCGATCCTAAGCCGAAGAAAGAAGCTGTCGCGGCCTAAAGCCAACAGCGCAAACAGTTTTGAAAAGCTCCGGTGCTCCCCGCCGGGGCTTTTTTCTTGCGCGGTCTAAAGCACGGCCCTCCGCAACGTCAGCCTTGCCTTAAACCCCCTTCATCCTGCATTGTACCCCTAAGCAAAAGACATTTGGAGGAGCAGCCCCATGAAGACCAAGATCACAGAGATGTTCGGTATTGAGCACCCGATTATTCAAGGGGGGATGCACTTCGTCGGCTTCGCTGAAATGGCGGCGGCTGTTTCGAATGCGGGCGGCCTCGGCATCATCACAGGTCTCACGCTCGGCACACCTGAAAAGCTCGCTGATGAGATCGCCAAATGTAAGGACATGACGGACAAGCCATTCGGTGTGAACCTGACCTTCCTTCCAAGCCTTACCCCACCGGATTATCCCGGCCTTGTCAAAGCGATCATTGATGGCGGCGTCAAAGCTGTTGAGACAGCGGGCCGTAATCCTGAACAAGTTCTTCCAGCCCTAAAAGACGCTGGCATCAAGGTCATCCACAAATGCACCTCTGTGCGCCACTCGCTGAAAGCACAGGCGATTGGCTGTGACGCCGTCAGTGTTGACGGCTTCGAGTGCGGCGGCCACCCGGGCGAAGACGATGTGCCAAATATGATCCTGCTCCCAAGAGCGGCCGATGAACTTGAAATTCCGTTCGTTTCTTCTGGCGGTCAGGCTGATGGGCGCTCTCTGGTTGCCTCGCTCGCCATGGGCGCAGAAGGCATGAATATGGGAACACGTTTCATCGCCACGAAAGAAGCCCCGGTTCACCAGAACGTAAAAGAAGCCATCGTTGCTGCCAGCGAGCTAGACACACGCCTCGTGATGCGCCCGCTACGCAATACAGAGCGCGTTCTGACCAATGACGCGGTTGAGCGTTTGCTAGAAAAAGAGCGTGCGCTTGGCTCTGACCTGAAATTTGAGGACATCATCGCGGAGGTTGCGGGTGTCTATCCGAAGATCATGATGGAAGGTGACATGGATGCAGGCGCATGGTCCTGCGGCATGGTCGCTGGCCTCATCCATGATATCCCGACCTGTAAAGAACTGATCGATCGCATTATGAAAGAGGCTGACGAGATCATTAATGCTCGCCTCGCAGCTTTCTCTAAGGGCACCGTCGACGCGTAGGCTCAGCGGCAAATTGAAATAAAACAAGCCCGGCGAGACCCGTCGGGCTTTTTCTCTAAGGATACCAGTATGACATCAATCTCGGGTAAGACCGCCTTCGTCACAGGTGCAGCAAGCGGGCTTGGCCGCGCTATGGCCCATGATTTCGCCAAACGTGGGGCAAACGTGATGCTCGCTGATCTCAATGCAGACGGCCTCGCGACCGTAAAATCTGAGATCGAAGCCCTCGGCGTAGAAGCCGACATAATCATGTGTGATGTCGCAAAGTATGATGATATCAAAGCCGCAGCCGACGCAACCGTCGATCGCTTCGGCAAAGTTCACATCGTCGTCAACAATGCAGGCGTCGCCACGGGAGGCCAGCCCGGCGAAGTTGCCGCAGAAGATTGGCGCTGGATTGTCGATATCAATCTCTTGGGCGTTGCCTACGGCGTTGAAATTTTCACACCGCTGATCGCCAGCCATGGAGAAGGCGGACATTTCATCAATACGGCCTCGATGGCAGGCCATGTCGCCGCCCCGAATATGGGGCCTTACAATGCAACGAAATACGCTGTCGTTGGGTATTCGGAGTCCTTACAGATTGATCTTGCGCCCCATAAAATTGGGGTCAGCGTGCTCTGCCCAGCTTGGGTCAAGACCAATATTCATAATACAGGCTTTGCCAAACCCTCCGGTGGCCCCACGCAAGAGGAAGCCGCTTCCGATCCACAGTATCAACAGATGTCATCTGTCATCGAAAACGGCTTGGATGCGGGCCTCGTCGCAGGCTGGGTTTCAGACTGTGTTGAGGCGAACCGCCTTTATATCTTTACACACCCGAACTTCGCGCAGTTCATCGAGATGAAATACGCTCAGATCAAAGCCGACTATGATGCGGCAGCCGCCGATGGGCGTTTTGAAGGCGTCTAAACCGTCGCGCCCTCAATCGCCTGAGCGATTTCAGCTTCGGTCATACTTTTATCAATCGTCGAGACGATGGCGCCTGTCTCACGTTCGATCAGATAAAGCTTGCCGGTTTTAACCTTGGCGGAGAATGTCTCGCGAAGGGTCGCTTCCACACCGAGTGTCGCAGCGCCTGCAAAAAAGGCGTCTTCATTTCGGTCTGTATAGTCGAGCGTAAAGAACTCGACACCGTCAAACGTGTTCGTTGTCTGCACAGCTTTCACTTTCGGATCGAGGGCTTTGCAGCTTCCGCACCAATCGGCGTAGCTCATGACGGCGATGAAACGCGCGTCTTCTGTTGGTGCCGTCACGGATTGAGTGGCTGTTGGGGTTTCAGTTGAAGCTGTTTGACCGGAACAGGCCGCTGCAACAGTTAGAGCAGCAGCAGTAAGAATAACGCGCATGAGGAACTCCTTTTTCCAAACCCTTCCCCTAACATGCACAGCAAGAAGCGGCGTTCACATCTCCTCACGAAACCGTTACTCGCTACGTGCTTCGACAGCCCCCAGCCGCGCCAGCTCGTCGGCTTTTTCATTGCCGTCATCCCCGGCATGGCCTTTGACCCAGATCCACTCGATCTCATGACGCTCGCACGCCTCTTCAAGGGCCTGCCAGAGGTCCTTGTTTTTAACAGGTTTCTTGGCCGCCGTTTTCCACCCATTACGCTTCCAGCCATGGATCCACTTCGTCAGGCCATCTTTGACGTAGGTGCTGTCGGTATGCAGGCGCACCTCGCTCGGTTTCTTGAGCGCTTTCAGCGCCTCAATCGCTGCGCGCAGTTCCATGCGATTATTGGTCGTCTCGGCTTCACCGCCATGCATTTCCTTACGCTTGTCCCCAGCCACCAAGAGAGCGCCCCAGCCGCCCGGGCCAGGATTGCCACTACAGGCCCCATCCGTCCAAATATCGATGTTTGGTTTCCTCATATCGCTGAATTGGTCGCGTTTGCAGCTCAATTCAAGCGTTAGAAGGCTTCAATCTCAACTTGCCTGATCTGATGTTCAGGCCGGACAATCGCGCGGAACAATGCACCACAGATTAAACCCGCGAGGACACCGATGAACAGGCCGGTCAGCGTTGCACTCAACCAAAAGCCCAATGCTTGCATCCCTAACGACGCAAAAGCTCCAAAGACAGAACATGTCACGCCAACAAGGATGGCACCCCAGATCGCCGACCACCGATAATACGGTGACGCTGCGATGATGTGTCTATGAGGGAACTGTCCAATCGATAGACCGATCGCGAGCCACGCTGCAGGTATCGTTATGAAAAACAGAACCCAATTTAGAGCGGCCAAACTCATCGCGAAGTTCGCGCCGCCAAGGACGCCAACCGAAGCGTATCCCGATGACTCCGTTACCATAGTTACAGCGAAGCGCAGCGCGGTCATAAGACCAAATGCGACCAAAGCCACACTCGCAGAAGCCGCGATAGCGCATATGAAGCACGCGAGCGCCACACGCTTCACCTTCGCCGGGGGCCTGCGATAATCCCCGGCGCTTGGTGGCGTGATGACAGCTCCATTGGGTCCAAACTCGGCCATAGCAACTCCCTTACGGAAACTCTGCCATGACTGCCAATTCTGGCAATAATCAAACCGTCGCGCGACACTTTCGCCGTATTCGGTCCTAACTCACGGCGCTGGTGACGTCTTCAATCGGGATCGTGTAGCTGCGTGAACAGAACTGACAGTCAACCTTCAGCGTTCCGTCCGGCTCAACCATTTCGCGCAAGCTCTCATCCGCCATACCTTGCAACGTCCCAACAAGGCGCTCACGCGAGCATGAGCACTCATCGATCAGAAATTGCGGGGTCTCGTCCATCGTGACGCCGACTTCATGAAACAGCCGATACAAAAGCTCATTCGAAGGCAAAGCCGGATCAATCAGCTCTCCATCGCTAAGCGTTGAGAAATAAGCCTCAGCCTGACGCCAGCCCTCTTCGGTATCGCCGCGGGCATCATCCGGCGCGATACGCTGGATCATCATCCCGCCGCCATGCCACTCGCCTGCTTCGTCCTTTGAGACGACCATGCGCAAGCGCGTATCGACTTGTTCGGAGCGGATAAAATACTCCTGCGCACATGCACTTAGAGAGCCTTTTGCAAGCGGTACAATCCCCTGATAGGGCTGCATATCAGGATTGTCGTGCACGATGATCATGCCGAGACGCCCCATAGGCCCAAACAGTTGCGGCATATGCGGTTTCTCGCCCTTATTGACCTTATTCAGCCACGCCCAACGCTCTGGCTCATGCTTGGCATACGCGCGCAAGCCACCACTCTTGGTGTATTCACCAACCATCATGGAGACAGGGCCGTCGCCTTCAGCCTGAGCCAGCACCTTGCCCTCAAACTTCATGCCTGACCCAACAAGCGTAGACAGCATCAAAGCCTCACCCAGAATTTCAGCCAGATGGTCAGGGTACGCGTGCCGTTTCAAAATCGGCGACAATGTCCCGCTTCCCAGTTTGATCACACGTCCGCGCACGGGCAGCCCTTGCGGTGCAAACCCGGCGACGAAATCATTACGTTGAAGATTACTTGGCTGCATCTGCGGCCTCCATCACATGAGGGCCGCTATGTGGCAAGGCCGGGGTCCAAAATCAAATGGCAGCGTGCAGGTCAGCTATGCATCGCGGGCACGACCGACCGAAAACTATCTCTCTTACTAAACATACCGCACGC